>NZ_NSFU01000019.1:0-127510 GCF_002294875.1 Mesorhizobium sp. WSM4312
CGCCGAGCTTGGCGATATCGTAAGGCGGCCAGTTGTCCGCATTCTGTGGCGAACTGGCGTTTTCGAGCAGGTTGAAGATGCGGTCAAAGCCGATGCTCGACCGATAGAAGGGGGAAAAGTCCACGTTCGTTCTCATAGCTACATCCTCCTTGGAGCAACATAGATACGAGGGAACGCCAAGAAGCCTGGCGCTCCCTGACACGTCGGCCCCTTGCACGGCGACCGACAAAGATGAGTTGGGAATCGATTTCCGCCGCGTCAAGAGCGACCGCCGCAATCACCGAGCAAATGACAACCAAACAGGCGCAGGCATTTGTGAGTTTTGCCAGGATAGCTGGGGTGCTGGCCAGCGGCTACTTCTGCAGTCTCGCGGCCGGCAACAGCAAGAAAAATCCCGATCTAGACGTTTCACAGATGTTGGGACCAGCCAAGCCGGTAAGCGTTCAACTCTTCCGCACATGCCAGGCCAGGTAAGCAATCGCGGCGCCAACACCAATCAATTCTATCCCCAACAGCAGTCCGATCAGCCATACGGCTGTCACCGGGATCCTGACCCACAGCGTCACGGAAAGAAGAATCCCGATCATCCCACTCCCCAGGACCCAGCCCCAGTTGGGGAAGGGGCGGATGGTGAGGGCGAAAACTACCTTCGCGATGCCCTCGATCATGAAGAAGACGATCAGCAGCAAGGTGATGGTCAGCAGTCCGTTTCCAGGATGGCGCAGAAAGAGAAGACCAATCAGCACAGCAAGGATGACGGAGATGAGTTGCAGCCAGAAATGAGGCACGTGGCCCGCGCCGATCAGGCTTATGCCTTGTAGGCCTCCGCTGACGATCAGCACCCAGCCGAGCAAGTTCACCACGGCAATCGACGAGATCATCGGAAAGGTCACTGCCAGAATTCCGGCTGCGACCAGCATCGCGCCCTCGACCAAATACCAAAGTGAGTACTGCCTGAGGGTCTGCCGCATCGCCTCGCGAAAGACGTCTGCTGCTGCATCCAACGAGATCGACCTGCCCTGCCTCCAAAAGCCGTCTGTGTCTACGACGGCCTCAAGCTGGGCCGCATGCGCTTTTGCGATTTTCAGGAGGGTTATTGCCGTCTCCTGGGCTGTCCATCCGCGGGCTTGTGACGAAGCGACCAGTTCCTCGAATGCGGGCTCCAATGCGACCTCGCAGTTGACCTCCCGATCGGGGCTGTCCTCTGGCAGGATTGGGGGTTCAACCTTCTGGGACATGCAAATGAAGTGCATCGCGGACGAAAGGTTCCGACGCGCCTCGACGATTGATCATAATTCTGAAAATGCGGCCGGCTCATTCACCCGTGAGCGCCGCCCGCGGCGGCGAATGCCTTCCGACGCCGGAAGCGGCGTTTCGTTTACGGCGCGTCGCCCGCGCTGTTGCCAGGCCAAAGGACGACGCGAGAAGGCCGAGCTGGACTTCGCCTTCTACCCGCCGCCTGAGTTCGCCATCTCGTCCTTGAAGCTGACTTTCGTGCCTTTTTGCACCATGGAGGCGAGGTCCTCGGCATCCCAGTTGGTCAGCCTGATGCAGCCATGCGAGAAGGTCGCGCCGATCTTGCCCGGTTCGGGCGTGCCGTGAATACCGTAGCTCTCGATGGAAAGATCGATCCAGACCGACCCCACGGGATTGTTCGGTCCGGCCGCAATCGTGAACGGCCGCTTGGCTTTGACCCCCTTGAAAGCGAAGTGCGGATCGTAGTGATAGGTGGGATTGCGCACGACGCGCTTGACCTGCGCCTCGCCGCTCGGCGCCGGCTTCTCGGCGCTGCCGATGGATGCGGGAAAGACCGCGAGCCATTTACCGGAAGGATCAAGAACGCGCACCAGGCGTGCGCCCTTGTCGACCTCGATCCCGGCAATTGTGGCGGGAGGATCACCCCGGTCTACATCCGGAACCAGCAACTTAGTGCCGACCTTCCTGAAGCCGATGCCCGGATTGAGCCTCCTGAGCAATTGCTCACTTATGTGGAAGCGCTCGGCGAGCTTCTCCGTGACGTTGTGATAGCCGAGCCTCCGCAGGTGGGCCATCCTCTCCATGCGCGCCGGAATGCGCTTGGTAAAGGGTCCGCTTAGATCCTTGCGCGTCAGCTCGTAGCTCACCACAACCGGGTTGGTGGAGGTTGCCGTCAGCCTGTCCCAGGTCTCCAGCGTGAGCTTCCCATCGGAGGGCAATCCGTTCGCAGTCTGAAAGGCCCTGATGGCCTTTGCGACGTTCTCCGAGAAGCGGCCCTCGATCAAGCCTGGCGAGAAGCGGGCGCGATCCAAAAGTATCTGCGCTTTCAGGATAACCGGGCTGAAGCCTTTCGATCCTTCGGCTGAGAATTGCGCTTGATTGACAGTGGCGAGGTCCAGCTTGGCCGCCGCTGTCCCGCCGCAAGTGAGGGCAAGCGCCGCAGCCACGAGGAGAAGGAGCCTGACCATCGATGCACCCCGCCAGTACCTGTTTCCATGACGCAGCAAGGCCAGGTCGCCGGCCCCACTCCAGGACATGCTCCGCAAAACCCCGCAGGCCAGCGAGCGCCGCCTCGCCAGCTGGCAATTTTGCAGCCGAGGCGGCGCGGCGTCTTCGCTGACCTAGCGTCTGGCGCTCAACCGTGCACCATTATACTTCTCAGCCATGCAAGAACCTTGCTGCCTCCGAGCACCCTGCGCACTCTGCCGGCCGCCCAGTCGGCCCGCATCGTGGCACCGGCATGGCAACTGCAGACGATGTCGTGCAACTGCCAGTCGGACAGTTCGAAGAAGCGCTTGGCTTCGCCGTAAGTGTCCGATTTCAGGCCCGATGCACGCAGCAATGAATCATCGAAGGCAACCGTGATCGGCGACCCGGTTGCCCGTGCCTCTTCGCGGAGCCCGGAGTTAAGACGCTCGGTACCGGTGAGCGCGGTCAGGCAGCGCGACGGATTCATTTCGAGCAGTTCCGCCCACCGTTCGATCCGTTGCTTTCTGGTCATCGGCAGAGCCGGCGCCTTCGGATTGATGTCGGCGATCGACTGCAGTTCCTCAAGTGTCTGATGTTTCATGATTAGCTCCTGTTCTTAGCTTTCAGCGGCGTCCGCAGCCTGTCGTCTTCGACCTAGGGTCTTCAGCTCGACGTCTGAGAGCTCGCGGCTAAGAGATCATGGGCGCGAGCCGCTCGGGTTCCTCAAGCGACCTTCAGCCGACACCACACAGCGGTATAAGCGAAAGAACCGTTATCGATCTCTAATGTTCCAACGGCAGGGGCAGATTTCGTGCGGCCTGATCAACAAGAAGGCAATGTGGTGGGTTGGGCATCAAAACAGGCAATCGTCGCGACAATTCTATCCGGCGCTCTGGCTGTTGCCGGGTGCACAACGGTGACGCCTAGGGTCGATCCGGCCTCGACGACGAAACACCAACACCGGGCGAAGGCCGTTCGCACGATCGAGCCGGCCCAAACCGAAGCCCCGCCGGTCGTCGCTCCTTTGGGTGGAGGTAACGGTGGCGGTAGTTCCGGCGGTGGTAGCAGCTGGTGACGGAGATCAACAAGGTAACTTCATACCCTGGCATCGCGGCTACCATGGCGTGCCGTAACCGCTCGCCAAGCAAGGGCAACTGCTCTATGCTGCCATCTCCTGCGGTATCGAGATAGGTTGTCCTGGCGGGGGCGTTCCATGTTCGAAGTCGTCGTATTCTGTCGAAAAGTGCGCGCGAAGGCCGGAGCCTTTGGTTTGGTCCTTGCCGCGCTGCTGGGCTTGCTGGTCTTCGAACCGCACGCCGCCAACGCCGCGCCGAACTGGACGCTCGATCCTGACGCCTCGGTGCTCACCTATCAGTCGGTCAAGAAGAACACGATCGTCGAGACCAACAAGATCAGGAATATCACCGGCACGCTCAGCGCTGCGGGTGACGCCAAGGTCAGCTTCGATCTCAATTCCGTCGACACCGGCGTCGACCTGCGCAATGTGCGCATGCGCTTCCTGTTCTTCGAAACATTCAAGTATCCGACGGCCGAGCTGACGGCGAAGGTGGACCCGGCGGCCTTTGCCGACTTGCCGGCCAAACGCCGGATCAAGGCAAGCTTGCCGTTCCGGCTTAGCCTGCACGGCGTCGACAAGGATCTGGAGGCGAGCGTCGTCGTCACCATGATCAGCGACACCCAGGTTTCCGTGGCGTCAGAGGCTCCCGTCGCGGTGCATGTCGAGGATTTCGGCCTGCTGCCGAACGTCGACAAGCTGCAGCAGGCCGCCAATGTGACGAACATCGTGCCCACCGCCTCGGTGTCCTTCGACTTCGTCTTCGTCGCCGAAGGCAGCAAGCCGGCCGCGGTGCAGACGGTCGCTGCCGGCACCGCCGATGTCGGTCCCGTGGCCACCGACGCGGCGAAGGCCAATTTCAGCGACGAGGAGTGCCTCAACCGGTTTGCCGTGTTGTCGCGCACCGGCGCCATCTACTTTCGTCCGGCCAGCGCCCGGCTCGATGCCAAGAGCCGTCCGCTGCTCGCCGAAGTCGAAGGTGTCGTCGGCAAATGCCCGACCTTGAAGGTGGAGGTCTCCGGCTATACGGACTCGGACGGCTCGCCCGAGGCCAACAAGGCGCTCTCCGAACGGCGCGCGCAGGCGGTTGCCGATGCGTTGGTCGCCGGTGGCGTGCCGCGTCAGCAGATCACTGCCGCCGGCCATGGCGAGGAGAGCCCGGTTGCCGCCAACGACACGCCGAAGAACAAGGCGCTCAACCGGCGGATCGAGTTCTCCGCCACGAAGCTCGCGAACTGAGGTCGGGGTGGGTTCCCGTACAATGGCCTTTTGCGCCGTCTTGCTTCGCGGCGCCGGCCTTGTCGCCCTTGTCCTGCTTTTGACCTCGACGGCCGCCAGTGCCGAGCGCCGTATCGCGCTGGTGCTCGGCAACTCGCAATATCAGCACGCAGCGCCGCTCGCCAATCCTGCACGCGATGCCCAAGCGATGGCCGATCGCCTGCAGAACCTTGGTTTCGAGGTGATATCCGGCTTCGACCTCACCAAGCAGCAGACGCAGGCCACGGTCGCCCAGTTCGCCAAGCAGGTGCGCGGCGCCGATGTGGCGCTTTTCTTCTATGCCGGCCATGGCCTGCAGGTTTCAGGCAAGAACTATCTGCTTCCGGTGGATGCCGCGCTCGAGGACGAGACCTCGCTCGACTTCGAGGCCGTGTCGGTCGATTTCATTTTGCGTCAGATGTCTCGCGAGACCAGCATAAGGCTGGTGTTTTTGGACGCATGCCGGGACAATCCTCTGGCCGAGGTGCTGGCAAAGACCGCCGGCGTCAAGGGAGCAAGCAGCGGCCTTGCGGAAATTCCGATCGAGAATGGCGGCGCCGGAACGCTCGTCGCCTTTGCCGCCAGTCCCAACCAGCTCGCCTATGACGGGTCCGGCGATCACTCGCCCTTCACGACGGCATTGCTTCAGCACATTGGGGAATCCAATGTCTCCATCACCGAAGCGATGAACAGGGTGACCAGCGACGTCTTCAAGGCGACCGCCGGCAAGCAACGCCCCTGGATCAATGTTTCCTTGACCACCGAGGTCGTCCTGCACAAGGTCGATCTCAAGGCGCCGCTGATCGTCGGCGAGGCGAGCCCCCCGAAATCTGAAGCCGGATCCGACACGCGCAACACCGGCGCTTCGCCAGGCCAGAATGCCGACCAGCTTGCGCTTGAGACGCTGCGTGCGAAAATCCCGAAGCTGGCTACAGACGGTCCTATCCTTTTCGATCGTCCCGTGAAGTTCGGCGACCCCGCGATCGACGGCAAGAGCATCGCCCAACTTATCAAGAGCGAACCGCTTTTCAGTCCGGTGGAAGGCCTCGACAAATCGGTCTGGCAAGGCAAGCACTGCAACAACTGCCATGAGTGGAATGAGGTCCGGCTTTGCGAGCAGGCGAAAAATTTCGCCGCCAACGACGTCTCGGTCCTGCGCCTGCAGCATCCGCTCGGTACCCGCTTCAAGGTCGCGCTGGCCAGATGGGCGCAAGGCGGCTGCCAATAATGCCGGCCTGATACCAGCGATGACGGGCAGCGATCGGCGAATGCCGTTACGTCGCCATCTCCGCCATCTGGATGCCCATTTCGACAAAGGCCGAAAGCACGGAAAACCGGTCCGCCAGCGAGGCGCGGGCCAGCCCGGCCAGAATTCCGGCATTCACGGCATGGGCGGCAGGAAATCCGGTCGACACCATGTCGAGGGTCGGATCGCGCCATACCGCTGCCAGAGCGATCCAGGCGGCCGGCGTCGCCGGCGGCAGGTCCAGGGAATTGCTCAAGACTGCTTGATGGTGGGGATTGTCAGGTTCGCCGACGCGGTCGTGGACAAGCGCCAGCAATTCGAGATCCCGGTCCGCGAGGAGCTCGGCGAGATTGCTCAGGCATTCATGTCCCCACCAGACGGCGGCTCGCTCGGGCAGCAGGTAGGCACAGAACGTGACTGCTTCTTCCGGCACGCGCCCGGCAAGCAAGGCTCGGCAAAAATCAAGCGGCGGCTGGCCGGTGGCCAGCGACTTCATGTCCCTGGCGATGGCGGGACAAGCGAGAAACAGATCCCGTGCCGTTCTGTATCCGAGTTCATTGGCCATGGCTGCCACACCCCAAGAACCACCAGAACAGCACTCAAGCCTGTGGCCGCGCGCCGGTCAAGCGTCAGTCGTTGGCAGGCGGCGACCAGGGCGGCATGCGTTTGTTCACAGACAATCGCTTGCCGATTTGATATGATGCGCCAGCGAAATCCTCTTGGACAGGAGTGACGGTCATGCGATGGGGCAGTTCAGCCTTGGCATTGGCGGCCATGCTTCTTGCAACGCACGTCTTTGCCGATCCGCTTCAGAAATCGGAAGACATCGTCAAGTTCTTCGCCGGACAGCCCGGCAATCTGGGTGCCGCGCGCGGCATCTGCGTCGGCACGGAGGAAGAGTGCAAGAGCAAGGCCGAGAAGACTGGCTCGGCTGCACAAAAGACCGGTCTCGACATGATGATCAATTTCGCCCTTGATTCCGCGCAACTCGACCAGACGGCGCGTACCGAACTCGACGAGTTCGCCAAGGCGCTGAAGGACAATCGGCTGAGCACGTTCAGCTTTGTCGTTGAAGGTCATACCGATGCAACCGGCCCGGATCGCTACAACCAGGACCTGTCGCAGCGGAGGGCCCAGTCGGTGGCAGCTTTCCTCGAAGCGAACGGCGTAGAACCTGCCAGGCTTGAAGCAATCGGCCTTGGCAAGTCGCACCCGCGTGTCGCCAATCCTTACGATCCGGTCAACCGGCGCGTGGAAATGCGCATCAGGACGGAGTAGGCGGTCGCCGCCAGGCCGATCCGTCGACAGCGATAGCGGCAAAAGGGAACTCGTCCAGCGCAGGTTCCCTTTGACTGGCCATGATCAATATCTCATCGCGCCGCCGATCACGACGCCGCTGCCGAAAATCAGCGCCTTGGTCAGGAAGTCATTGTTGTCTCTCCGGCGCGGCTCGTCGCGCATCACAATCTCCCTGTTGCGCCAGCGCTCGACGATCTGCTGTCTTCGCGGTTTCCGCTGCGCCACCGGTTTCAGCGTGCGGGTCTTCTGCACGACCTGTTTCTTCGGTGGTGCGGCGCGGACCTGGTCGGCGGCCGAGGTACGAACGGCCGAGCCGGCACTCGCGTCCGCATCGCTCGTGTCGAGCGCCGCGACCTGCTTGCCCGCCTTGGGGGCCTTCAGCTGGTCGATGTCGAGCCTTGCCACCGTGGCGAAGGGGCCGCTCGGGAACTGGTCGAGATAGGCCTCGTAATAGGGAATGGCATTCTTCTTCGAAGCCTCGTCCCAAAGCCGCTGCTCGACCTCCCAGGACGGCGGATCGCTGGCCAACGGCGCGGGGGCAGGCGAGGCCGTCGTCCCGGCTGCATCGGCGATCGGCGCCCCCGCGGCTTGTGCCGACGGCTTGCCAAGGAAAACCTCGCGTCCCAGCGATGCGTTGTGCCATGGGCGCTGCCGGCCTTGCGTTGCTTCCGTCACGTCGCCGCGCACGCGCGTCAGCGCGCTCTGAATCTCGACACCGGGTTCGGTCAGGTGCTTGGCCAACGCCAGCGAGTAGGGGCTGTCTAAGCCGTCACCGTCGAAAGCGATAGCGCCGGGATCGGTTGCGTAAGCGATCAGGACACCGCCGGTGCCGACGCCGTCCGCCTTTGCATCCACCGGCGCGAGGCCGGCGCCAAGCGAGCGGCTTTTGGGCAGAGCCGCAGCCAGGGCACGACCCAGCGGATTGTCGCGGCAGGCATCGAGAATGATGATGCCAACAGCGGGATCGGCAGGCAGCGCCGCCATGAACTCGTCGATCTGAACCGTGCGGGTCTTGAGATAGGCGGGCGAGGTCAGATCGGCATCGACCGGTATGAGATAGTTCTTGCCGTCGACCTGCATGCCGTGGCCGGCGTAGAAGATGACCGCGAGGTCGGCGTTGTAGGATTCTTCGGTGAATTTGCTGATCAGGCCATGCATGCCGGCATTGTCCTGGTCGACGCCTTCGATCACGTCGAAGCCGGCGTTGCGCAGCGTCGACGCAATCAAGTGGGCGTCGTTCGCCGGGTTGGGCAAGGCGACGGCGTTGACATATTTGCTGTTGCCGATGACCAGCGCGACACGCTTGCCCCCGGCCGTTGCGGCCTGGACGCCGAAGGCGGCAAGGATGGAAAGGACAACTCCGCTCAAAAGGATGGCAAACAGTTTCATGGATCAGCCCTCCGGCCCATCGGGGCACGCTATCGATCTCTGCGCATGCTCATTTCGTCAGCCATAAGTCGCATCTGCCAAAATGGCTCTCAGGCTTGTGTAGCCCGACGACGGCTTAGGTTCACCGAATGCACCTGGCCTCAGCAAATATTTGCCGAAATGCCGGTGTCAAAACCGATCGAGCAGGCGATCGTGCCGCCCTTGAGCCGGGACGGTCCAATTCTTTGTTTTGACGCAATTCCCAAGGGCAAGCGCTACGCGCTCTTCCCGGGAAAACCGTTCACACTTTTCCTGGAATTGCTCAGCCCGGCTCAAGCGTCTCTTGGATTGAATTGAGCAGCGCGGTTATCGCCTGCTTGTATTTCTCGAACTCCGGCGACGTCTGCCGGACCTCGGTCGTGGTTGTCGCCGGCTGGCTCTGATCGGTCACCACGCGCGGCACTTTCTGCCCCATTTTCCGCTCGGCCCAATCGATGACGTAGCCGACGGTCTTGCCGGTCAGGAACGGATTGGCCTGGATCACGGCTGCGCCCAGAACGGCGGTCAATTGCGACGAGCCGGACGCGGCCAGCACCTGGTGCGCTCCTTCCATGCCAAGGAAGTGGCAGAGATAAAGACGCCCGGCGGTGATCTGGTGGCCGCGGGCGCGCAGATAGGCCTCCCCTTCGCGCGCCAGGTTGCGCACCATTTCGCGCGACAGCGTCGCGTCATAGCGAAGCGCGAGCAGGTCGGCGGTCGAAAGCGATCGGGCAAGGTCGGGACGATAGGTATTCATCATCCGGATCCAGGTCTTGGTGATGAACTGGCCGGCGCCGGTTGCCGACGAGTTGGGATTCTTGGCGCGGGCGCTGCCGCCGCTTTCGACATGGACGATCCGGTCGGTCAGCGTCTCGACCGCGGAATCGCCGGGCCCGCCGGAACTGACGGAAACGGCGGTGGCGACCGTGGTGACTGTCCCGAGCGGGTCGATCGCCTCGCCGTTCTCGTAGAGCTCGAAATGCAGATGCGGGCCGGTCGAAAGCCCCGTGGTGCCGATGTAGCCGATGACGTCGCCGGCCTTCACCTTGGTGCCGACGCCGCTTGCGATGGCGAATTTTTGCATGTGCGCGTAGCGCGTCTCGCGGCCGTTGGCATGCGTGATCTTGACCAGATTGCCATAGCTGCCGCCATCGCCCTGGAAGGAAATCTCGCCGTCGAAGGCGGCCATGACCGGCGCCCCGACCGGAGCCGCCCAGTCGACACCCTTGTGGATCCGAACCGTCCCGAGGATCGGATGCTTGCGCGGGCCGAAGGTCGACGTCATCACCCCGGCGACCGGCGTGACCATGCCGTTGGTGACGTTCAGCGAGCGGACCTGATCATCGCCGGTCACGCAGGCGTATTGGCCGTCGCTTTGCTGGAAGACGAAGCAGTCGAGGTTCTTGTCCTTACCCAGGACACCGACGTAAAGCACCCGTCCGGAGATCTCGCCCTGGTCGCGCGGCGTCTGCGAGTAGATCATCACCAGGCGCTGGTCCTCGCTGGCGAAAGCGTCGAGATCCTGTCCCCTCGACAGATACATGATCGCTTCGCCGATCACGCTGGTCGGCACCTTGTTTCGTGCCGCGGTCGAGTAGATCGCGTCGAGCAGGCGGTACTGCCGTTTGGGCCCGCCCTGGTCGGAGGCACCGGAATAGTTGAAGAGGTCCTCGCGAACCCAGGGGTCGACGCCGGAAACGAAGGCGCCCGCCGTGTTGCGCGTCAGCGTGCCGACATAGACGTTCCTGGCGTAGACCGAGACCTGCATCAGCGACATGGTGGTCGTCTCGCGGTTCGGCCGGAAGCCGCGCATGGCGACCACGAAACCGGCCTCGAGCCCGTCGCGCTTGAACACCGCCTTCAGCGCCTCGCCGGCAAGCCTGGCGTCGTCCGCGGAGAAATGCGCGTCGAGCGCCACGCTATCCAGGCTGCGGTCGTTGAGGATTTTCACGAAAGTGTCCTCGGTCGCCGCGAAGCGCTGATATTCGCTGGTGACCGTGGCGACGGTGGTGTTGTTTTCGATCGCGGTTTTCTTGAAGGCGGGGAGCGCTGCCTCGCCCTGGTCGATGGTCTCGCCCCAGCCGGCCTCGGGGTCGTCCGCGTCGGCCTTGGGCGCCGAGCCGGCGGGGATCTCGCCCTCGTCCGGCGGCGCCTGCAGGTCGTTTGCCAGATCGCCCGGTTGGTCGTTGGGCGCCGCAGCAGGTGCGGGCGAGGTCGGCTGCTGATCGTCAGGCGCTGCGGTTGAAGACTTCGCAGCAGTCTGCCGCTGCGCCTTGAAGAAGGCAAAATCCTCCTGCGTCGACGGGATCGTCGTCATGAACTTCTCGCTGGCGCTCAGCATCACGTCGGACAGAATCTCGATCTGCGGCGAGGCCCCGGAACTGTCGAGTTCGGCCGGGCGCGCAACCGTGTGGCCCTTCGTGGCGGTGTCCGCGTCGGGCGCCAGCGTGATCCACATCGGGTCACCGGCAAGGTCGATGATGGCAGGCACATAGACCGAGGCGTCGGGCGGCACGTCTTCCATGCCTTCGACGGGATGCAGTTCCTCGTCCTCGTCGCCGAACGACCAGTTGTCCTTGGTAAGATAGAAGCCGGTGGCGATCGCGATGACGGTGAGCGTTGCAACGCCAGCAACAACGCGGCGCCAGAGTTTGCGTCTGCGCTCGGCCAGGCGCGCCAGTCTCTTCTGTTTGAAGCTCGTGTCGATGCTGTGCGTCACGGGCTGTTTCCGGTCAGGAAATAGGTCCAGCGCACCTGCTCCAGCGTATCGACCTCGACGAAACGCGCCGCGATATGACCGCGCTGCCAGCACTCCTCGATGCCACGGATGGAAAAGCGGCGCCGATCGGCGCACATCTCGGTCGATCCGTTGAGGATCGCATGGCCGAACACGTCGGTCGCGTAGAGGTAGATGTAGCGGTTGGCCAGTTCCTCGCGGATGACGTTCACGCACTGGTTGGCGCCGATGGTCCACCAGCCGTCGGTCTGGTCGGCATTGTCGACCTTCTGTCCGACGGCGAGGTTGACGACGTCGAGCGTCTGGTTGCAGACGGTGAATTCGGCATGCGCGCTGTTGGTCGAGAAGATAACGAGCAGCGCCGCGCCGGACAGCGCGGAGAATGCCAAGCGGCCGGAGAAATCCGCCAACAATCGAAGCCAGCTAGGCTTTGCGTGTGACGAAGGCCGGCAAAATGAATGCGAGGGGCGAAGGTCCATCGGCGTTCATATCTATCCGCCGAGCCGGAAATACTTGGCGGTGGCGGAGAACTGCGAGCCGTCGGCGCCGATCTCCTCGAGCATCTTTGGCAAAAGCTCGGAGACCGGTGTCGGTTTCGAGAACATCGCGGCCTGGATGTCCTTCGGCCCGGCGATCACCAGCATGATCTGCGGCAGGGGTTTGCCGGCCGACTTGTCGGCGGCGCCTAGACCGATCGGGATGTTGAAGGTCGCCTTGTCGGTCTGCGCCACGATGCGATCATCGAGGTTGAAGGCGATGCCCCTGTGGTCGATTAGCATGACGTTGGAAACCAGCCCGCCACGCGTTACCAGCGTGCCACTGATCGGCGCGCCATCCGGCACCGATGTCCGGTCGAGAACGAGCTGCGGACTTTCCACACGGTTCCGGTCGAGGACGCGCAGGAAGTTGGTCACTTCACACTGAGGCTGCTCGATAAGATGGACATTGATGTCCGGCTCGAGATGGAACCTCGAGCGAAAAGCGTTGAGCATCTGCTCGAAGGGCTGCACGGCTGTCGCGAGGCCTTCGATGGCCGCGGAGCTGGCGGTTTGCGATGTCAGCGACGCATAGAAACAGTCGCCGCCGCTGAAGTCGCGCACCCACGAGGCGCGTTGCGCCGCCTCGTCGACCGGCTTTCCCGGCGGAACCGCCGGCTTTGGCACATCGATCGCGACTTCGGTATCGGGCCGTGTGGTTGCCGGTGGCTGTGGTTGCTGCGACGGCTTCGCCATCTGTGTCGGCTCTGATGGCGAGGTTGGTGGTATCGGCTGGCTGGCCGTCGGGGGCGGGGCAGCCGGTTTCGCCGGCGGGCTGGCCGGCTGCGTCGGCAACCGGCTTTCAGAGGCCGGCGGCGAGGAAGCCCCCGGCGTGGCCAGCTTGGAAAGGATCTCGACCAGGTCCGTTGCACTGGGTTCTGTCGCCGGCGGATTTGCCTGCTGCGCCGGCTTGCTCCCTGCCTCCGCCTGGCTTGGCGCGGACGTCTTCGGCGGGTTCGCGGTCGGTTCCTGGGCAGGCTTGGTCTCGACCGGGGGCACTTGCGCCTGACTGTTGTCCGTGGTTTCGGGCTGGGCCGCAGGCGGCGCTGGCTTGCCGACGGGGGGCGCCACCGGCGCCTGCTCGGCGGGTTGCCGTGCTTCCGTTGCCGGCGGCGCCTCGGGCCTGGTGGTCGGCATGGGGGTGTCGGTAGGCTTGGCCGGCTCCGGTTTCTGCTCGCCCGCGGCGTCCGCCTGGTTCTCGGCCGGCATCGGGGGCTTCACCTGTGCATCCGGCAGGGCAGGTGGGTTCACCGTCTCGATGGTGGCGGCATTGTCGGATTTTGAAGGCTCTGGCTGAGGCTGCACCGGCGGCTGAGGGTTCGATTCATCCGGCTGCGGCGTTTGAGCCACCGGCTTGGGGGCTTCAACACCGGATTTGGGCACTGGCTTCGGTGTCAACGGCTTGAGTTTCTCTTCGGCCGGCGGAGGCGCCAGGACGCCGCTGAAGTAAAGGCCGCCGCCCAGCAGGACCGCCAGCGTCACGAGGCCGCCGGCGACAGCCGGCATCCGCGACGGTTTTCGCGGGGCAGCCGGCATGGGCGTGCTGGCCGGCGCGGGCGCTGGGGCAGGCCGGGGTTGTGACAGGTGCGCCGGTCGCACATGCTCAACAAAGTGTTTTTCGCCCGCGGAGGCCGAAGGCTGCGGCCCGGACTCGGCCAGTGCCGTCCAGCCGGCGCGCGGCAAGCCCGCGCGGTCACGCGGACCATACGATGCCGGCGGCAATGTCGCGTCGACATCTTCGCCACGCGTTGCCCTGGCGATCTCGGCCATGCTGGCCGGCCGATCGCGCGGATCCGGCTGCAGCATCGCGGCAATGAGCTCTTGGAAATCGGGGTCGATGTCAGACAGGTCCGGCACGGTCCGGCGTTTCTCGATCACCTCATATTGCGAGCCGCTCATATCGAGCGGCTTTCCGCGCAATGCCGCGGCGAGCACCAGTCCGAGGCTATAGATATCGGACTGCTCGCTGACCTCACCGCCATAGAGACCGAGCTGTTCGGGCGAAACGTAATTGTATTTGCCGGCGAACTTCCCGCCGATCAGCGTTTCACCGCCAACGGCGGCCGATCGGGCGATGCCGAAATCGATGATCTTGGCGCTCTCCACCCGCCCGCCAGGCAGGATGATGTTGTCCGGCGAGAGGTCTCGGTGAACCGCGCCCGCCTGGTGCACCGCGGCGAGCCCCGAAGCCAGGCGATGGCAAAGCCGCCGCACTTCTCCCCCCGGCATCGCTCCGCGACGCATCACGTCGAATAGTGATTGGCCGTCCACGAACTCCATCGCCAGATAGGGGCGGCCGATCCTCGGATCGATGGTGAAGACGTGATAGCGCACCACCGCGTCATGCGACAGGTGGTTGAGGATCGACGCTTCCTTGCGGAACAGCGACAGGATCGTCTGATCGCGGGCGAATTCGGGCAGTACGATCTTGATCGCCACATGGTCGCCGGTTTGGATATTGTGGCCGCGATAGACTTCTCCCATCCCGCCGGAGGCGATCCTCTCGTCGAGTTCGTAAATGCCGCTGAGCTGCGTGCCGACGCCGGCATAGATGTCGTTCGTCGATATCCGGGTCTTGTCCTCGTCGCTCATCTCGCCAGGCTCTCCGCTCCGGACCGATCCGAATGGAGCGCGCCGTTGCGCCCGCCGCCGATCTTCACGAGTACGATGGTCACATTGTCGGTTCCGCCGCGCGCCAGCACCGTCTCCAGCAGGCTTCGGCACGCCGCCTGCGGCGTTGCGGATATCACCGCGGCTTCGATCTCGGCGTCGCTGACATGCGCCGTCAGTCCGTCGGTGCTCAGGACGAAAACATCGCCCGGCATCAGCTCGCCCTGCTGGAAATCGATCTCGAGCTCATCGCTGACGCCGACCGCATGGGTGATGACATGGCGGCGCGGCCAGGTAAGCGCTTCCTCCGCGCTGATCATGCCGCGGTCCAGCAGTTCCTGGACCTCGGTGTGATCCTTCGAGACCTGAAAGATCACACCGTTGCGGACCAGATAGATGCGGCTGTCGCCGGCCCACAAGCAGGCGAAGCGTCCGTCCATTGCAAGCAAGGCCGCGAAGGTGGAGCCGATGGTGATGCCGCGCGATCGCGAGATGTCGCGGATCTCGGAATTGGCGCGGCTCAGCCGGTCTTCGAAGCGCGCGCGAAGGTCCGGCGCCGAGCTCGCAATGCCGATCGTCGCCAGATGATCGACGATGCTGGCCGATGCGACCTCGCCGGCCTCGTGCCCGCCCATGCCGTCGGCCACCACCCACAGGCCGGTCTGCGGCTCTATCAGGTAGTTGTCCTCATTGTGGTCGCGCACGCAGCCCTTATGGCTTACGCCGAAGCTTTCGATGGGAAGGACGACAGAGTTCAATTTGCCACCAAGCGCTTCGCGAGCGTCCTCTGTGACCAATCATGGGCGGCGTGCCCAGGCCACTTTGCCACAAGCGCATACGTTAGAGTACCGAAATGAGGGCTGCGGCCGGCGGCGCGCTGGAACACAGCCATGTCAGAACGCCTTTGGACAGCTGAAGCCGGACAGGGCCGGCAGCAGGAATGGATTGGCCCCCGGTCCGGCCTGCATCGTGTAAGCGACGTCTCGTCCGCCGATCACGAAGCGGGCTTCGGTGTTGGCGCCATTGGCGGTGATGGTCGCCTTGTCCAACAGACGCTTGAAGGCCCACGGTCCTTCGAATTTGAGAGCGGAGTCGCGGCCCGGCATTTCCGGCATCAGGCTAAGGCTGGCGGAACCAGAGGCCGTGCTGGTTGGCCAGGTCACGGTGCTTGGCGCGCTCCCGGCCTGACTGCTCTGGACGGTCTGTCCGTCAATGTCGAGAACCGCGTTATCAGCGTCGCTGTTCAGCGAAAAAGGCGTGATGGTGATCGAAACCGACGGCACCGAGCCACCGGATGGGAAGAAGGCGCTGCGGATTTCGGCGGCCGACTGAAATGATTTCAAGGTCGACTTCGCCAGATCGCGGCTGGAGCGGACATCCTGTCTCCAGGTCCATTCCTGGCCGGTCATGTTGATCAGCGGCGCAAGGTTCTGTGCGAAGAAGCGGTCCATCAGCCCGCCCGGCGCGAAAAGCTTGGCGAAATCCGCTATCGGGATCTCCCCGGTGCCGTCACTGGCAAAGGGATAGCGACCGTTGACCGCCTCCTCGCAGGCTCGTGTGACCGTCTGGTCGAGGTTCTGGTTGAGGTTGGCCACCGAGGCTTCCGCGACATTGCCTTCGAACTCGTCCGCTGCCGCGTTGACCATGCGCGCAAGCGGCTTCGGAAGACGCGAGGCATTGGCGCGCAGCGTGGAGATCTGCAACTGCAGGTTGGCATTGACGCGTTCGGTCTGTGAAGGGACATCGGCCGAAAGCTTGAGGCTTTGAAAGATGTCGCGGAAATTCCGTGTCAAGGCATCGAGCGGCCGCCGTCCACTGGCGCCGCTGACCAGGGCCTGGAACGGTCGAAACTGTGCCTCGACGCTCGCGCCGGCATTCTGTGCGACGGCCGAGCCCAATCCGGCTCGGCTCTGCGACTTGCCGCCGGCGATCTGCAGGCCGATGCGTGCCAGACCTTTGGCCATGCCGGCGGGGTCTTCTTGCGCCGCGCTGCTCTCGCCCTCGGCCGTGGTGTCCTGCTTCGTCAATGCGGTCTCATCGGCGATCGCGATGAACAGCTGATCAAGAGGCGAGTCCGGCGCGGCGAGTGCGGAAAGCGCGAGATATTGCGGCTTGTCCTTGAGCAACGCCTTGAACTTGAGCTGGTCGAGCACGCGGTTCCATGCGGAGGAGAATTCCTTGCCGTAGCGGTCGATCAGTTCGGGACCGAGCTTGGGCAGGTCCTGGTCGATGCCACCCTGTTCGCCGCCTCCGCCGAGCACCCACTGGTCGTTGACGAGCATTTGCGCGATGCGCGAGAGCTGCGGCAGGAAGAAGCGGTTGAAGCCGGCGCGCGTGTAAAGCCCGGGAACGTTGAGATCGGTGAGATCGCTGCCATCCATGCGTTCGAACAGCAGCTGCGCCTCGGGGCCGGCTTTCGCGGCGACGGAGAGGTCCTCCAGCCTTGCGGCGTAGACCGCCGACCTGATCAGCGCCGAAGCGCGGTCGGCAAGGCTCATGCGCCCAAGCGAGCGTTGCGCGGCCTCGATCAGTGGCTGGTTGAGCTCAAAGACGGGATCGTAGGCGTCGTCGAGCGCCAGCATCGCGCGCAGATGCTTTTCGAGCTGCGCCCGGCCCTCGCGGTTGTTCTCGCCGGGATAGCGGTTCTCTTCCCAATCCTGCCTCATCCAGGAGACGATCAACTCGTCATCGACCTTTGGAGCCTTGCCGCCCAGCATCAGGTAGATCTTCAGCGGTTCGTAAAGCGCGATC
The DNA here is from genome assembly GCF_002294875.1 of Mesorhizobium sp. WSM4312. NCBI lineage: Bacteria > Pseudomonadati > Pseudomonadota > Alphaproteobacteria > Hyphomicrobiales > Phyllobacteriaceae > Mesorhizobium > Mesorhizobium sp. WSM4312. Next base: position 17,364 of record NZ_NSFU01000019.1, read on the forward strand.
GGATCGGCCATCCTGGCCTGGATGGTGCGCTCGGCCTGTACCAGCAGCCGGGAGCGGAATGTCCGCTCGAGCGCTTGTCGGTAGGCGGTCCTGGAGGCCGACAGCAGCCTCTCGCGCTGGCTGAGCCCGAACGTCTCCTCGATCGGCTTTGCCTGGTCGCCGTTCTCGAAGCCGGCCGGCAGGTTGCGCAGCTGGTCGAGCGGGCCGATGACGTTTTCGAGGTCGACGTCGGTCACCGTCGTGCTCTTGAGCAGCGGATCGGCGCTGTCGCGATACTGTGCCATCGCCTGCCTGGTGGAGGCGATCAGCGACTTGTTGGCGAAGAAGCTGAGGCCAAGCACGCCGAGAGCCGCCAAGGCCGCCAGCGCAATGGCGGCGAGGCCGCCAAATCTCGCGAGCCTGGCGCGCCGTTCGGCCACCCGGTCGAAGGATACCCAGCCCGATTCCGGGAAGATCACATTGGTCAGCAGATCGTGCAGGAAGAAGCTCTTGCCGGTGCCGGAAAAATGCGCCTGCGAGGTGCTGCCGAAGCTGCGGCCGATCGTGCCCAGCACCTGGTCGAACGGTGTTCCTTCCTGAGTACCAGAGGAGAAATAGAGACCCCGCAGGCTGACATTGACATGCGATCGGGAGGCATCGAACAAGCTGCCGATAAAATGCGCTATCCGGTTCCCGAGGGCACCGAACTGCGCCGGGAAGCCGAAGATGGCGATGCGCGCCACCGAGTCGGCCTCCTCCTGCAAGCGATCGACGACTTCTTCCGCCAAGCGCTTCGCCAGCCGGTCGAGTTCGGCCGGCGCCTCGCCGGCCATGTTCCTTGTGCGATCGGCGGTCTGGAACGTCGCGCCCCACACCTTGCGCCTGCGCGCTTCGTCGAATTGGCCGAAATAATCCAAGAAGCCGGAAACGAGATCGGACTTGGTGAAAAGCAGATAGACCGGAAACTGGATCTTCAGCGTCTCGTGCAATTCGCGCAGGCGGCTTCTTATCTCGGTCACATGCGCCTCGATATGCCGGTCGTCGAGGCCGATGAGATCGGCGAGGCTGATGGCCAGGATCACGCCGTTGATCGGTTGCCTTACGCGGTTTTTCTTGAGCAATCCGAGGAAAGCAAGCCAGCTTGCCTTGTCGCGCTCGCGGTCCGATTCCTGCGTCGTGTAGCGGCCGGCCGTGTCGATCAGCACCGCCTCATCGGTAAACCACCAGTCGCATGACCGCGTGCCGCCGACGCCGGCGACCGGCTGGGCATTGCCGGAGCCCGCAAGCGGAAATTTCAGCCCGGAATTGACCAGAGCCGTCGTCTTGCCGGCGCCTGGCGGGCCGATGATGATGTACCAGGGAATATCATAGAGGAAGTTGCGCTTGCCGCTCGTCCGCTTCAGCGTCGCGATGGCCTCGCTCATGCGCGCTTCGAGCAGCTGTGCATCGTCGTTGCGCTCGTCGCTGCGCACGATGGCCGCTTCGAGCGCCTTTTGCGCCTTGCGCCTTTGCCAGAAGCCGATGCCGTAGAACAACGCCAGCACGGCCACCGTCACGCCGACGATGACCGCCCTGAGCCATACGGATCCGAGTGGGCGGGTATCGGCGAAGCGGATCAGCGGTCCGGCATACCAGACGGCGGCCGAGAAGCCGGCCAGGGCCAGCACGCTGAATATCCGCAGCAGCCAGCGCATCAGTTGCCGTTCTCCGCCGATCCGGTCTGCAAGGTCTCCTGTTTCGGGATCATCACGTCGACGCGGCGGTTCTTGGCGCGGCCGTCCGCCGTCGCGTTGTCGGCGATGGGTTCGTCTTCGCCCTTGCCGTCCACGCTCAGACGCGATGGATCCTTCAATTGCCTGGCGATCATCGCCTGCACGGCCTTCGCGCGGGCGACCGAGAGATCGAAGTTCGATTTGAACGCGCTCGACTTCTTCGGCTTCACATTGTCGGTGTGGCCGACGATCTCGATCGGTCCGGCTTCGGCGTCTAGGGCCGTGGCGATATTGGCCGCGATCGGCTGGAACTGTGCCTTCAACTCAGCCTGGCCGGATGCGAACAGAAGCTGGTTGCTGATCTCGACAACAATGAAGTCGCCCTTCGTGCCGACGTTCAGTCCGCCGGCGGCGATCTCCTGGGCGAGTGCCGCGCGGATGCGGTCGATCTGCGTGGTGTCCGGGGGAGCGGGTGGCGGCGGTTTGGCTTGCACCGGTTCGGCGGGTGCCGCCACGCTGGCGCGTTCAATGGTGAGAGGGGTCGAAGGATTGAGCGCCAGCAGCGCGCCGGCGGTTGCATCGCCTTCATCGGTGATCAGGATCCGCAGCCCAAAGAAGGCCGCCGTCACCAGCGTCGCCGCAGCGGCTGCGATCGCCCACAAAGGCAGCCGCCCCCCTGGCCTGGCCATCGCCGCCGCCATGCCTTGCCACCGGGGCGAAATGTCCTCGGCGGCGCGCGGCCTGAAATAGCGCAGCGTGTCGTAGACGTCGCGCCGGACGCGCTCGAGTGCGTTGCGTTCGCCGGACAATCCCCGATACTGGCCTTCGAACCCCAGCGACAGGCAGGCATGCATCAATTCGAGCAGGTCGTAATGCGCTTCAGGCTTGGCGAGGATATTGTTCAGCGCTTCATAGAAGCCGGTTCCTGTCGGTCGTATGTGGAAGAACTGCACCACCAGACTGTGCTGAAGCCAGGTTTCCTTGTTCGGCCAGGGCAGGTTGCCGACCAGATCGTCGGCGGTTTCGCAAAGCGCAAATTTCGCGATCCGTGCGTCTTCTTCCCCGATGCCGGCTTTGGCCATGGTGTGGTCGAAGGTCTCGATGGCGTCTGCGATATGCGCCGCCAAGGCTGCGGCTTGCCGTTCGACCGGTATCAGTCGCAGCTGACCGAACAGCATGAGCAAGGGGGCTGCGGCGGCAAGGATAGGATTTGGCGCGGCATACTTCACGCCAGCGGTGGCGTCGAGCAAGGCGTCCTGCCGCAACGCCGGTGCCGCCGCGGGCTCAGCCCCGTGGCCGGCTTCCTGAACAACCACGGTTCCGGACGACCAGCCGGGGGGCATTTGCCGGCCGAGGCCGGGGTCGAACACTGTCGATTCCCTGGCGGGTGATGGCGCACCGGAACTATCGGGAGCCACGCGCGGCTTTTGCCTTGGCCGTGGCGCGCGGATGACGGTTTTGTCCGGTGGCTCGGAGGGATCGTCCTTCGAGTTCATCGGCGCGCCACCGTCGAGGTGCGCGTACCAGGCTGGGTATCAACAGCGAGCCGGATGGAAAGACTGATCTTGCCGAAACATGACATTCCTGCACACGCCCCAAGCCACGCCGCTTTGCCAGCCAGGCAAGCACCCATGCGCTATCCTAGTCGCACCGCAAGCCGATTGAAATCGGAAAGCAGGATGATCAAGGCAGCGGCTTCTTCCAGGGGGCCCCTCACACAGCCCGTAAGAGCGTTGCCGACGACATTTGCCGAGCGCGGCTATTTCTGCTTGCCAGCCTTGGTGTAGGCTTCGGCGAAATAGGCGAGGAAGACATCCAGCATGCCGTTTTCGTGCTTGTCCTCCATCGTCCGCCACGTTGCGACGAGCGCGTCCCAGGCCTGGCTTTTCCTGGACGAAAAGGACGCAGGCGGGATTCTTTTGGCGATCGCCTCCGGCGACAGGTCGTCGAGCAGCCTCGAGAGCGCGGCCTGCATGGCGGCGTAGGTTGCGATTTCGTGGGTCTTCAGGTCGCGGAACGCATCCTCGATGCTGTGCCTGGCATCGAGATAGCCGGCCCGGCGCTTGGCAAACATGATCTCGAGTATGTCGTCGGTGCCCGGCACGAATTTCAGCGGGTTGTTGTCCTCGGCGCCGATCATGGTGCGGTGCGCGCTTTTGGCGAGCACCTTGGCGGCCGCCCGCGCCTTGAGCAGCAAGGACAGTTGCTCGACCGTGGTTCTCAGCACCGCACCGATCTCGGCAGCGACGTCATGCGGGTTGCGCGACTGCAACAGCTCCGGCGACAAGCCGGCCGCCTTGGCGATATCGCGCAGTATCCCGTCCGCTTCCGCCGACTGCTTGGCCGGAACAGCGGGGGTGGACTGCAGCGCCGAAGACGTCGGCACCGGCGCCGCCTCGGCCGGGCGCTGCCCCGCTGGATTGTGGAATGGCGCGCTGCCAGGTTCCAGCGGCCTTCCCGTCGTGGGCGGCAACTCGCGTTGCGTTGAACCGGTCCTGGCTTGCGGATGCCCGGTGGCGACGCGCTCTTCGTCGACCGAAACGGCGACGACATAACGGCCGATCAGCAGCCGGTCGCCTTGGGTCAGCCGATGCGGCGCATTCAGGCGCTGGCTGGAGCCGTTGACGAAAGTGCCGTTGCGCGAGACGTCATGAAGCCAGAACGAGCCCGCCTGATAGTGGACTTCGCAATGCCGGCCCGAGATGAACTTGTCGGGGTCGGTAAGTGTCCAGTCGCAATTTTCGCGCCCGATTTCGAAGCTGCGGTCGCGGGCGGCATAGCTGGTCGCTATGCCTGGCGGCAGTCTGTCAACATTGCTGATCTGGAGCGAAATGAACATTCGACGCCACTGGCAAACCTGAAATCCCAGGCATTCTAGCATCTTGCCAGCGCAGTGGGAGAGGTGCGCCTCACATGAATGCACGCCACGGTTTAGACATTGCTTCTGTTTGGCCTCCATCAAACATATGCTAGGCTTGCTTCGGTCTGATGCGGTGAATTCGAAAACCTCCCGTGCGTGATGCAGTTTACGGAGCGGGGGCTTCAGTCCATCACACTGGCGGTCGCGTCGAGGAGGGGCAGGCCCCATGCCGAACGAACGTGCCACGGTTGCACACACGCCGGTTGGCGCCGATGTGCTGACGTTCACCCATCTCGTCGGTCGTGACGAGATCAGCCGAAGTTTTGCCTATACAGTCGGGTTCGTCAGCAAGAGCCGGGACGTCGATCCGCTGAAGATGCTGGGCGGCGTCGTTTCGGTCGAAGGGGAATCCGACCCAAAGCGTTGGTTCAGTGGCCTGGTGTCGGATTTCAAGCTTACGCGCATAGAGGATCGGCTGGCCTATTACGAGGCCACCGTCAGGCCGTGGCTCTGGTTCCTCGGCAACACCACCGATTGCCGCATTTTCCAGAACATGACCGCTGTGGAGATCGTCGAAAAGATCTTTTCGAAGTACGGCATCGCAAAATTCGAGAAGCGCCTGCAGGGCTCGTATCCATCACGTGAATACTGTGTCCAGTATGACGAGAGTGATCTCGATTTCGTGCAGCGGTTGTTCGAGCACGAAGGCATTTTCTATTTCTTCGAGCATGATGAGGACAAGCACACGCTCGTGCTGTGCGATGCGATGAGCAAGCTGAAGCCGGCTCCAGGCTACGAGAAGGTGCTTTATAATTTCGAGGGCTATGGCTCGCGACGCGACGTCGAATACATCACCGAATGGATCCCGGGCAGTGCGGTGCGGCCAGGCGCCTACGCCCATACGGACTATGACTTCGAGAAGCCCGGCGCCGATCTGATGGCGAAGTCCGCCCAGCCCTTCAGCCACAAGGAGGCTTCGGGCGAAAACTACCGCCAGCCCGGAGCGCATCTCGATGTCGGGCGCGGCGACACGATCGCCGGAATCCGCCGCGAGGAACTTCAGGCAGTGCATCATCGCAACACCGCCGTCGGTACGGTGCGTGGCCTATTTTCCGGCTGCAAGTTCACGCTCGAAAGCTTTCCGCGCGACGACCAGAACACGGAATATCTGGTTGTGAGCGCCGAATACCGCCTGTTCGATCCGGGCTACCGGACCCAGAACGAAGCCCACATCGAGAATTTCAAGGTGGTGCTGGGCGTAGCGCCGACGAAATTGCCCTATCGGCCGCCGCGCATCACACCCAGACCGATCATGCGCGGTCCGCAGACGGCAACGGTGGTCGGCCCTTCGGGCGAGGAGATATTCACCGACAAATACGCGCGGGTGAAGGTGCAATTCCACTGGGACCGCCTCGGCAAGAAGGACCAGAACTCATCCTGCTTCGTGCGCGTGTCCCAGACCTGGGCCGGCAGCGGCTGGGGCTTCATCCAGATCCCGCGCATCGGCCAGGAGGTCATCGTCGATTTCATCGAGGGCGATCCGGACCTGCCGATCATCACCGGCCGCGTCTACAATGCCTCCGAGATGCCGCCTTACGCGCTGCCGGGCAACGCCACGCAATCGGGCTGGAAGTCCAATTCCTCGAAAGGCGGCGGCGGTTACAACGAGCTGATGTTCGAGGACAAGGCCGGTTCCGAACTGGTCAATTTCCAGGCACAGAAGGACCATCATCTGCTGATCAAGCACGACCGCAACAAGACGGTACAGCACGACCAGTCCGACCGCATCGACCATGACGCCAAGCACTCAGTCGGCCATAACCTCGACGAGGACGTCGGCAACAACAAGACCGTCAAGATCGGCGTCGACCAGACGACGAACATCGGGTCGAACGATACCGAGACGGTGGGCGCGAACCGGTCGTTGACGGTAATGGCGAACGAGACGATCCACGTCGTAGCCAATTCGACGGAAAACATCGACGCCAATCACACGCAGACCGTCGGCGTAGTCCAAACCGTCACCGTCAAGGCTGCGCGTTTCGACACCGTCGGCGCCGCCGAGACCCGCAGCGTTGCCGGCGTTCAGACCAACAGCATCGGCGCGACCCGCTCCGTCAGCGTGACGCTGGGGCAGAGCCATGACATTGGGGCCAAGGACGACTGGAGCGTCACGTCGGACCAGACGGTGAAGGTCGGCGGGGACCAGACCTTCAATGTGACTGGAGCGCACATTACGGAGGTCGGCAAGGGGCGCACCTCCAAGGTCGCCGAGGACGATGTGACCAACGTCAACGGTTCGCGTTCGCTCAACATCGCCAAGGGCAGCCTTGTCGATGTCAAGGAAGGTAGCGAAATCAAGGTCGGCAAAACGCTGGTAATCGAGGCCGGCGATTCCATCGCCATCAAATGCGGCTCCGCCGCGATCTCGATGAAAAGCGATGGCACCATCTCGATCGAAGGCAAGGACATATCGGTGGTCGGGTCGGGCAAGATCAACATCAAGGCTTCGAGCAATGTCTCCGTCAAGGGGACCGAGATTGAGCACAATTGAGGGTGTTTCGATGGCCAGAACCAAAGAGCGCATCGAAGGTGTAGTAATCGGCGTCTTTCTCGGTTTCGGGCAGGATGCGCCGCTGGTCGTCTTTCCCGGAAATCCAAATGAGACCGCGATGCCGGCGCGCAGCCTCGCCGAACTCACCTCCGATATGATAGGCGCCGAGGTGGCATTGCTGTTTCAGGATGGCGACCCGAGCCGACCGCTCATCGTCGGGCGCATCGTCGAACCGCAGCGCAAGGTCTCTGCGCCGCAAGTCTTCCGTGACGGCGAACGGGTACGGATCGTCGGTGACGAGCGCGTCGAACTGCGCTGCGGCAAGGCAAGCATCATCATGGAAAAGGATGGCCGCATCACCATTAGAGGCACCTACCTGACCAGCCACGCCAGCGCCGCCAACCGCATTCGCGGCGGTTCGGTGAATTTGAACTGATGCCGGCGCCGATCCTGCGCGAAATCGTGCGCCAGCATGCCGAAATGGCGGCATTCCTGTGGACGGTCTACGACTACAACCTGCTTCATCCCGGCGAAAACAAGGATATGGACGAGGAGCGCATGGCGCGCCTTGTCGAGCGTCTGGAAGCACATTTGGACGGGTTGCGCGTCGCCGGCGACGTCGGGCGGCAGATCGCTCAGGAACTCTATGACGAATACCCCGATCCGGGAGAACTTTTCGTCATCAAGATGCTATCGGTCGCCAAGCCGCCAAGAATAACGGAATTGGATTTGGACAAAGTCAGGAGCAGTCTTGCGGTTCAGTCCAAAAGGCGCTGAGCAGCCATTGGACGAAGCCTTCGAATATGGTCGGAAGGATTGATGCAGGCGACGCTCAGTTGTAGCGAGACCCGAACCAGTTTTGGCTGTCGAAACGCGCAGCCACAGTGTCCCCCGCGGTTGCGAGATAGGTCTGGTTGGAGACCAGCGCGTAGGCCTGGATCGTGTTCTTGATGTTCCTCACCGCAACGCCATCGAAGCTGAACACGCCTTCGCCGCCGGCGCCTATGTAGATCGTTCCGCGATAGAATGCCAGCCCATGGAAATTGTGGCCGGGCTGGGAGACATCATTCCAGGCCACGCCGTCTCCCCGGAAAAGCACGCCCTTTGTCCCGCACACCAGCGTGTCGCTGGCCCCCAATGTCAGAAGACCGAGCAGGCGCTGGTTGGTCGGCAATTGGACTTGCGTCCAGGCTCCGTCATAGTGCCAGAACAGTCCGTTTGCCCCGCAGGCATAGAGATTTTTCTGCGACGTCCCGCGGATCGAGAAGATCGTGCCGCCGAGCGGCGGGCTGAAGGCAGTCCACACCGCTCCATCCCAATGATAAACAACGCCCTCGTCACCCGCGGCATAGACGTCAGTATCGGACAGTCCCCACACACGGGTCAGAGCCCGTCCTGATACCGGTAAGACGGTCCAGGCAGTCCCGTCATATCGCCGGACTTTGCCGTCTGCGTCGGTGACGTAAAGACAACCGGTTTCCGATCGCCAGATCGAGGTCAGCCACACTCGGACATCGAGCAGATCGGTCCTGACGTTGGGAGCCGCACGACCGGCAACATCGGATTCGCGCGCGACGTATGAATTGAATCCTTCGCCATCGGTATACACGACGATGCTGAAGATAACGCCGTTCTCGTCGGTCGCGACGCCGTCACAGCTTACCGAATAGTCGCTCATGATTTTTGCCTTTCATCAAACCGCTCCGGCCGTGCTCGATATCTGCTGGCTGAACGCTCCGGTTCTCGGGGTGCGGCATTGGGTGCTTTCTTTGGCCGCGTTGTCGTCGCCTTCCATCATTTCCTTGTAGAACAGATCGCACACCATTCTGAGACACTTGATGGCGTCATGCTCCTTGCCATCGGGAGTATCGTCCATATCAGGCGCCTTGGCCTTTTTCATCGCGTCAAGATTTGCCTCGCGCACTTCGGCATAGGTCGGATTTTTGCCCGCTGCCCTCTGCTTCGTTGTCCAGTCGTTCTGCGCTGCGGTCTTTTCGCCATGCTCGGTCCCGCGTGTAGTCTTGTCATCGAGACACACGCAAGGGGCGTCGCCGATCTTGTAGTCAGCAACCGTGCTGATCGCCTGCCCGCCGCGTGAATTCTGAAAACAGGCATTCTGCAGTATATGATCGGACTGCTGGCTGGAACTGCATTCCTTGTCCGCGTGCTTGTAGGCATGAACCTTCATGTCCAGCTTGGCCAGGATGGTCGTGCACGACGATGTTCCGACCTTGAGCGTACCGATCTTGGGCCATGGTGGCGCGTTGCCGGTCGGTGAAGCGTGATTGTTAGTCGACAGGTCGCTGAAACGGCTGACCGGCTCGCCGTCGGCTTTGACGTCGCCCGACCAGGCGATGGCATATTCCTTGCCGGTGTTGACGGATGTGACGACGCCCTTCTTGGCGGCTGCACCTGCTTCGGTGCCGCTTGTCTTGGTGTAGTAGGATTTGTTCTTCTGGGTGATCGTCTCGCCGCCGATCTTGACCGTCCCTGTGCCGCTGTCGGTGTCGGAATCGAGCCCGAAGGACGGGTAGGGCACGGGGATGCCTGGCGGCGTGGCGGGATTTTCCGGCGGCGTCATGCACACGTCTGGAAACGCCGCGATCACCTTGTTGGACTGCGCCTTGCAAGCGATCTCGAGCGTGTTGGCGTAGACGGTCATCAGGCGGCCCTCGCCGCAAGCACTGCCGCACCACATGCGCCTGCGTCGTTCGATGCTTCGACCAACACCGGATTTCCGGCTGCATATCCCTTGCGCGCGGCGGTCCACGCCATGCCGATCATCAACGGCACCACCGCCGCCCCGACATTGCCGAGCGATTCGCCCGGCGACCATAGATCCTGGAATTCATGGCGGCCGCGCAGCAGCCGCAAGCTGGCCAGTGCCGTCTGCTTGAACCAGAACTGCTCGCCGATAAGGTCGGATATACGATAGCCGAGCTTGTTCATCTCCATGCCGGTTTCCTTGAAGGCCGTGCTGTAGGCATTGGTCATGCCGTCGCCGCGCAATGGCATGTCGTCGGCGTTGTAGATCGAAGCCAGTTCCCGCGACAGGCCGAGCCCAAAAAGGCGAAACCCGCCGCGTTCCGGTTTTTTGCACAGAATGGCGGCGGCGGCTTCGCCACAAATGAAGCCGTTTGGATTGTCTGCCGTCAGCAGCCGCTTCCGACCGAGGTAGTAGGAGGTCGAAACGGCTGTGAGATAGCTGTCGACACCGGCTATCATGACATAGCTCGCTTCGCCCGCCGCGATCATGTGGCGGGCACGGTCGAGGGCGGCGTGTCCGGACGGTCGCCCGTGCGCCACGATGCGCGTGTTTGCCGGCGACACCAACTCGACGATACCGGCTATCTGCCGCAGAAATGCCCGATTATCGCGGACCGGCCGGCCGGGGCGGCCCTCTTCCGGCAGGCAAAGGATGAGAGCGGTTTGCCCGCGCGCTTCGGGAACGGTTTCAAGAGCCTCGCATATAGCGGCCGCAGCCATGTGCGCCAGCCGCTTTTCGCCGATCCAGTTGCGCGGCAGGAGAACAGGCGCTCCAGTCAGCAGGTCGCCATTGCCGGCCGTGAAGCGCGTTTCCTGGAAGCCGTCCAGGCGCGCACGCATCGCCGCGCAGGATGAGGGGGCATCGAGACCGACGGCCGTCACCATACCCACAGCTGCGATGTCGATTGCCGTGCTCATGCGTCCTCGACCTCTTCTTCGGGCTCCGTGCCGTTGGCGCGGATGTACTCGCGTCCGGCAGCGCGCGCCCTGAGCATCGGTTCCGTCGGCGGTCCGACCCAGCATTCGCTGAAATCGAGGATCGTGCGCTGGATCCGTTGCGATATCCGCCAGACCAGCGAGAAGCGCCGGTTTTCAAGATCGAAGAGCACCGTATCGGGCAGCAATTCGCCCTCGAAGGCCTTGTCGCCGCCTTTGAACAGCGTCAGCGGCAACGCCGTGCGCGGCATGCGGAAGCTTTCCTTGCCTGCCGGCGTCAGATTGACTAACACCACGTCCTCGCCGCCCCTCGGATGGTCGATCTGCTGGTCCGGCGGCGCCATCTGGTAATAGCGTTCATCGAAATCCGGCGGCAGGAACGGAAAAATATTGTCGATCCAGTTCTGGTCGTAGGTGCCGCCATATTCGATGCGTCCCGGCCAGCCGCGCCCCATCGGCCCGAAGCTCATCGGCTTGTAGTCGCCGAACGGCGTGCGGATTTCCTCGCCGACCGCTTGCGTATTCGGCAGCCGCAAACCGGGAATGAGGCGTTGGTTCCTGGTCCGCGACCATCCGGTTCCGACCGGGTTGTATTTGTAGCTGGCCGGAAGCTTGTCTTCGGGGTCCAGTCTGTCAACGCCACCCCAGGCAACGTCATAGGAGATAGGCAGTTTCAGGAAGGGTTGCGGCGACGTGGCGGTAAAGACCGGACCGATGGCGCGCCATTCGCGGTGGCCAACCACCTCGAACAGCTTAGACCAGTTGCCGACCTTGATGCCGACCGGGACGCGCTCGGCCGGGCGTCCGCCCGGCGCGTAGGCACAGCCATTGGCGATCACATCGCAGCGCGGTTTGCGGAAGGCGAAATCGGTCTCCCACAGCGTCGCCGAATAGCCGGGCACGCCGGTTTGCGTGTCGGCCATGACCAGCGGAACCTGTTCGGCCGATTTCTGCACCAGCCCGCCAGGCTTCGTCGGAAAATCGAACGTGCCCTTGACCACGACCACGATCCATTCGTGGCCGGCCTTGTCCATGCCCATGGTGAACTGATGCGGATAGCCCATCTGGTTCCAGATCTGCATCAGCTCGCCTCCATGTGGCTGGCGGCGATCTGCTCTAGCACCGGCTGCGGCGCCAGCTGGTCGACATCGAAAATATCCGTATGCGCCGACCACATGACCAGATCGTCGATCACATCGCCCTCGCCATCGATTACCGGAACCGGCAGAGCGGCCAGCGCCGCGTCGAGTTCGTCCGGCGTCATCTCGCCCCGCTGTGCGGCGAAGGCGGCTTTTTCGATATTTTCGAACCAGGCATCGGCATAGGCGAGCTTCAGCGGTGCTTCATCAAGACGCGCGACGACGCTCAGCGGAAATTGCCGGCCGACCCTGTCGGCGCTTTGCAGCAGGATGCCGGCCGAGGCGCCGAAGGACCCAGGCCCGCTGAGGAAACGCAGCGCAATGTGCTGCGGCCAGGTTTCCAGTCCGAACAGCGGCACGATATGCTGCGCCAGCCAGCGGTCCCATCCACGCACGAAATCCGCCGGCAGCCGCCGGGTCACGAAATCGCCGGTGGCGGGCATCTTGCCATAGAAGCCGGGCGCGATCAGATCTGCGGCGGACATGTGAATTTCTTGAACATTTCGAGCGTGTAGGGGTTCTCGACGCTGGCGGCTTTGAGTTCGAAGTCGGCCCACATCCCCTTCGTCCCGAGCCGCAGGCTGTAGACGTCGGTGAGCTTGGTCGCGGCGAAGCGGCCGCCGCGCAGCATTCTGAGCCACGCCCAGCTGCCGGTCTCGTTGAGCATCACTTCGGGCGAGCCGTCGACCGGCTGGAAAGCGAGGGAGATCACCCCGGTGCCATCCTTGCCGGGCCACGTCATCGGTTGCGGCCTGGTGGCGTTGTTGTAGTAGACGAGGTTCTGGCCATCGAGGTTGAGCGTGACGCGCGTCACGTTGGGCGAGAGGTCCTTGGGCTCCAGCGTGAAGTTCATCACCGGGCCGGTGCCGCCCGGAAACAGATCGTCGCGGATATGCCTCGCCTGCTCGAACGCTGCGAGCGCCGCCGGGTCCAGGCCGAAATCGGCACGCCATTTCCACGGCTCGCTGGCGGTGTCGACATAGTTGATCAGATGGTCGTTGGTGAAGGCATCGATCAGGCCGGTCGGCCCGAAAAGACGTTGAAAGTCGCGCACATTGACATCGACCGCGCTGTCGGGGCTGAACGGATAGCGGTTGTTGAGCGCCGCCTGGCAGAACGGCAGTATGTCGGCCCGCCAGATGGCGTTGAGTTCGTTGGTTACGGCCTTCTGCGACAGGCCGCTGGTGTCGCCGGCAATGCCGCCCAGCCACTCGTTGATCGGCGAAGGCAGGATCTGCGCCTGCCTGGCGACCGCGCCTGTCAGTTCGGCAAGCCCGCCCTGCTTCTTGATCGCATCCTGCGGGTTGGGATTGGCGGTCACCGTCTGCAACACATTCGACAGCGCCGTCAGCGCCACGACGGCGGCGTCGAGCGCTGGCGGCTGGCCGTCGACCTGGGCGATGGTGCCTTTGAGCGGCTTGAAATGCTCGGCAACCAAGCTGCCGGTCATGTCCACCTGGTTGGCGGAGCCGGCGCGCGGCAGGAGCTTGGCGCCCGAGGTCACCACCTTGCCCAGCTTGCCGAGTTTGCTGAGCAGCTTGGAGCCGGTCTTGGCGGCAGCGCCACTTTTGTCGTCGGCCGGCGCGTCGTCGGAGCGGGTGAGGTCGGTCTCCTGCACCACTGCCGTCAACAGGCGCTTCAGCGCGGAGTCGGCGCTGGAAAGATCCTTGAGGTTCTCACTGGCGATGTTGAGATCGGTAAGCGGCGCAAGCCGCATGTCACGCAGGAAAGAGTCCCACTGGGCGATATAGTCGTCGTAGTAGAGCTTCAGGATGTCCTGCGAGAGCGCCGAGACCGACGTCTCCGAATTCTCCGAGCAGCCGCCGGCAAACACCGCGCGATCGAGGGCCGCCTGTCCCGCCACATCCTCGACCCGGTCGAGGATCGCGTCGTGGAAACCCGCATAGGTGTAAGGCCCGGGAACACCGACGCGCAACGTCTTGTCGGAGCGGCGCGCGAACACTTTCGCGCCGTTCGGCCCGGCGAAATTGGCCGGCACCCATTCCTTGACGGCGGCTACTTCCGGATCGGCCAGGAGCTGCTTGTAGGCGCGCTGCGGCAGTGAGATCGTGCATACAGTCTTCAGCGCCTCCGCGACCAGCGCCTTGTCCGGGGCGATGTAGCTGTCGTCGACGGCCATGCGGCGGATGGCGGCGATTTGGTGCTCTTCGGCGTCGGCCGTGGGGAAAGGCGGAGCCGGTGCGAATTGCGGCAGGCTGTTCACCCACCAGTTCTGGACGAAATCGGTGTCCATCTGCGACAGGCCGGTCATCATCCGGTAGGTCTTCAGCGCGCCGAGCATGAAATCCGGATCGCGGATTTGCCGCCACATCGTGGCCTCGAGCAGGGCGACCATATGCGGCTCGAGCACGTTGCGCAGCGCATGGCCGTAGGTATCGGTCTGCGCGCGCACCAGCTCCGGCGAAGCGGTAGGGCCAAGCAGGTTATGGACGGCGTCTGGTGGCGGCGTTCGGGCGGTCACCACCGCGTCCATCGCCGCCAGCGCGCCATCCATGGTCGGCTGCTCGACCGCGGCCGGCGTGGCGGCGACCTGGGTGAGCGGCCCTTGCAGGGCTTCGAACTGGCCGGCCTGTTCGGTGATCGCATTGCGGTTGTCGAGGTAGGACCAGGTGAACACTCCGCCGGCCAGCAGGGCCGCGAGCGCACAGGCGGCGGCGGCCCCGCGCCAGATCCAGGCGCGGCGGCGCTGCGCCAGCGGATCGAATGTTCCAAGGCCGGCCTCCTTGAAGATCACTTCGGTGAGAAGGTTCCTGAGGAAGAAGCTGCGCTTCTCGACGCGCGCCGCCGGCATGGCGCGGCGCGGCGGCAACCCGAAGGACGATGACAACGCCGCGGTCAGGCGGTCGATGGGGGCTCCTTCCTGCGTCGCCGATGTCAGATAAAGGCCGCGCAGCCACGCGGCTTCCTCGTAGCGGCTTTCTCCGAACATCGCCTCGATCAGCACCTGGATCGGCCCGGAGAGGCTCGCCAACTGCGCCGGAAAGCGAAAGATCTCGGCGCGCGAGCCAAGCTTGTCTTCGTCTTCAAGGCGCGGCACTAGCCTTCGCTCCAGCTCGCTGCCAAGCCTGGCCAGCTCCGTCTGGATCATGCCGGCGTTGACGCGGGCATCCAGCGCAAAGGTGGTTCCCCACACCTGCTCGCGCGCGCTCGTCGACAAGCCGCCGAAGAAGGCTTCGAACCCTTTGATCAGGTCGGCCTTCGTCAGCATCAGGTAGACGGGCAGACGAATCTCCAGCCGATCGTTGAGCTCGGCCAGTCGGCGGCGGATCTTGCGGCCGTGCGCCTTGATCGCCTCGTCGCCTTCCGAGAGCACATCGATCGACAGCGCGACGATGACGCCGTTGAGTGCGCGGCGACCGCGGTGCTTTTTCAGAAGGTCCAGGAAGCCCAGCCATTCCGCGGCGTCGACGTCCGGCTGGCTCTCCTGCTGGACGTAGCGGCCCGCAGTGTCGATCAGCACCGCGTTCTCGGAGAAAAACCAGTCGCAGTTGCGCGTGCCGCCAACACCCTGCAGATCATCGGTCAGATCGATTGGAAAATTGAGGCCCGACTGGCGCAATGCCGTGGTCTTGCCGGTGGCCGGAGGCCCGACGATCACATACCACGGCATCTCGCGCAGGAACTTCCGTCCACCGAGCTTGCGACGCTTGAGCTCGGCCATCACCTCGCCGAACTTCGCGCCGACGGCTGCAACGCTCTCCTCGCCGGGGGTAAGCTGCTTTTCAGTCACGGGTGCCGCGATCTCGGCGACGAACATGCGGTTGGCGCGGATCGCGCGCCGTTGCGCGATGATCAGCCAAACCAGCCACAGGATGATCAGGCCCGCGATGATGGCGATGCGCACATTGTCGGATTCGAATGGCGCGTACGGGCCGACCTGGACGATCGGGCCGAACACCCAGATCAAAAGCGAAAGCAGCGCAATGCCGATCAGCGTCCAGAGAAAGCGCGAGGTGATGACCGCCCAGAGGAAGCGCAGGATGAACATCTCAGAGCCTCTTCTCGACCAGGACCTCGACGCGCCGGTTGAGCGCGCGGCCCTCGCGCGTCGAGTTGTCGGCCACCGGATCGGAGTCGGCGCGGCCTTCGGAATGGATGCGCTCCTGTGGCACGCCAGCCTGCACCAGGAGGTCCGCTATGGTTTGGGCACGTGCCTCCGAGAGCCGCTGGTTGCTGGCGAGCGGATTGGACCGTTGCAGGCGCACATTGTCGGTATGGCCGACGATCGTGATGTTTCCGATGAGCTCCTGATTGGCGAGGATCACCTTGGCGATCGACTGGATCAGCGGCTCATAGCCTTGCGACAGTGTCGGCCGCGAAGACTGGAAGAGTTCGGGGTTGGACGACTGGATGATCAGCTTGGCCAGCGAGACGCTTTCGGTGCCGCTGAGCGCGCCCTTGAGGCTCGCCGGCGCTTCCACCTTGAACGCGGGCAGCAGCGCGAAATCGACCGGCTGTGGCGGTTCAGGTGCGGGCGCATCCTGCTTGGGCGCGGCGCGGGTAACGTCCTCGCGTGAGGCCGGCGGCAGCGTGCGCACGAGGGCGGAGAGTTCGACCGCCTGGCTGCTCAAGCCCATCGACAGACCGATGTAAGCGGCGGCGGCGACGACGACCGCGGCAAGTGCCATCACCCAGATTGGAACGATGAAGCGCTGCGGTTCGTCGGAAGCGATCACGCCTTTCCAGTTCGGCGACAGCGGCGCGTCCTCGGCGTCGGCATTGCGCAGGAACCGCGCGGCTGCCACACGCACGGCATTGAGCGAGCGGTCGCCGGCGCGGCCGGGCACCCGATACTTGCCGCGGAAGCCGAGCGCCAGGCAGTAATACTGAAGCTCAAGCATCTCGCGGTCGCGGTTGGGATGGCGCTCCAACTCGTCAAGGCGGGTGAAAAACTGGGTGCCGGCATCGACATCGCCACGCAGCATGACCACCAGCGGCTGGCGCGGCCATGCGCTGGCGCCGCCCCACGGCGTGTTCAGCGCGAGGTCGTCGAGCAACGCCGCCACCGCCCAGGCCGCCTGGTCGGCGCGCTCCAGCGAGGAGCCTGCTGCCATCGCGGCGTCGCGCGCCTGAACCAACTCGTCGAGCAGGCGCGTGCGCATCGCTTCCGGGTTCTCCGGCGCCAGCGCGCTTTCGAGCTCCGGCGCGAATTCGAGCAACGGCGCGAAGATATTGATGAGCGTGTTGGGATGGGCGCGCGCCCTTTTGACCGGCGCGCCCGGTGCCAGCGGCGCCATCGGCCGCGGCGCGGCGCCCGCCAGCCTGATGCGTGTGCGTTCGCGATCCTCCGACAGTCCGAAAGGATCATCCCGGCTCATGGCCTCACCTGTTCACTGAGTAGCAGTCGACCTGCGGCTCGCTCGGCAGGACACCGGAAACGCCGATGACGAAGCCGGGGGCGTCGAGCAACGAGGCCCAATGCTCGCTCTTCTGGTCAAGCTCCAGGCACAGCCGGTCGCCATCATAGGGAATCTCGCGTGGCTGCGAATGAAGCGGTTTCAGCGGAATACCCGGCAGGCGCGACTTCCAAAGGCCTTCGAACTGATCGGCGGCGCCGACCGTCGCCTGGTTGACGAAGATCTTGCGCAGCGCGTCTTCCGACAGTTCCGATCCGACGCGGATGACAATGCGGCTGGCGACCAACAGCTTCGGGTTGTCGATGCGCACTTTCCAGACATTGGTCGCGTGCCGCATGACCGGCAGCGCGCGTGATTTCGGCTCGATGTAGCGCAGGCTGAGGATGAGCGAGCGCAGGGCGTCGGCCAGCGCCATATAGGCGGGGCCGGGCGCCATGTGGTCGTAGGCCGGCAATTCGCCGAGGCGCCGCGAGCTCGAGCCGTAGGTTGCCATCTCGCCGGCCAGTCCGGCCAGTTCGAGATAGAGTTCGGCCGGATGAAAGACATCCTGCGCCAGCATGTGGGCGAGCCGCGGGCGAGCGGC
This sequence comes from Mesorhizobium sp. WSM4312, assembly GCF_002294875.1. Classification (NCBI taxonomy): domain Bacteria; kingdom Pseudomonadati; phylum Pseudomonadota; class Alphaproteobacteria; order Hyphomicrobiales; family Phyllobacteriaceae; genus Mesorhizobium; species Mesorhizobium sp. WSM4312. The sequence goes on from NZ_NSFU01000019.1 coordinate 35,271, forward strand.
ATTGGCGAGGTGCAGCATCAAAAGGTCTTCGACGCTACGGCCGGCGCCGCCCATCACCATCTTGCCATGCGCTTCGGCGATCTGGTCGAGGCCGGTGACCACTTCCTGCAGCAATTGCCGGTACCAGTGGACCGCGCCGGTGATCAGCGTCGGCGGCAGGAACGTCTCATCGAGCGAGATGCCGCCGTCGGCGCGCACACCCTTTATGTCGGCGATCGGCAAGGCGGTATAACCGCCGACCGATTTGCCCGGTGCAAGCAGGGCGGCTTGCGGCCGGGCGATCTCGATCTCTTCCGGATCGGCGCCGCTCTGGACGGCGTCGCGCACCGAAACGATCTTGCCGTGGTAGCGCGCGCCCGTCGAAGCCGCATGCGCCGGATCGAATCCGACGCCACCGGGCGGCTCGAGCGGCAGTGCCACCAGCACCGGACCGGCGCCGGTGTCCGCAGTGACCGGCAGCGGCTTCGGCGCATCCATCAGTTCCGGGATGGAGAAAGGCGTGCCGTCCGGGAAAATACCCCGGGCGGACACGATCGAGACCTGGCCGGCGTCGAGCAGCGACTGGTCTAGGGTCAGTTGTTGGAAGCCGAAAGTATGGAGCTGACCGGCCTGCAGTGCGCCGCGCACCATGCCCTCGAAGAACCGATCCTGCTGCTGGAAGTGCTGGGTCCTGAGAAACAGGCCCTCCGACCACAGCACCCTGTTTGCATCGCTCATGCCATCACTTTCTGCGCACAACCATCCGTGGCCCCTGTCGCTAGGCGGAAATGCCGCCCTTGCCGAGGCTGACATTGACGGTGAATTTCGACCCTGGCGATACCGACTTGGTCGTGCGCCAGTTGCGTCCGCCCGGCTCGCGGATCAGCGCCACGAAGCCGAGTGCCGTGGCGTTCGGCTCGACCGTGATGGTCTTGGCCGCCGTCTTGCCTGGCGCGACCGAGATCGTGTCGGAGCCGATGAGGTCGGCGCCGAGCGCCGAGCTGGCATCGCCCTGCAGCGCGAAATAGTCGGCCGAGTTGAACTTGCCGGTGCTGGCAAGCCGCATCACCAGTACCGTCACCGGCCTGTCGCCGCCGCCCGGTCCTGGATTCATGCCGGCGCCTCCGGTCACGTTGACCGAGATAACCGATGGTTTCGGCGGGCCGCTCTGGCAAGCCGCAAGCAGCCCCGTCGCGCCGAGGGCAACGACGAATTCGCGTCTGTCGATCATGTCCTACTCCTCCTCTTCATATGCGTCCCTGAAGTCCGCGCCGATCTCGCCCAGGAAACTCGATTCCGCGCTCTGGGCGATGTCGCGATGGCGTTTCTGGTAGAGCTCCCACAGCTTGGCGTTACGTCCGCCGGAGAGCAGATTGCCGATGGCGGAATTGGACTTGAGCTCTTCCTCGATCGCGGCCGGATCGAAACGGTCGATCATGCGCCGAAGCGCGGCCTGAACGCCGCGCCAGGCGCGTATGTGATGCTGTGCAAGGTCCCTTACCGCATCGTCGATCGCCGCCTCGCCGGAGAGAAAGCCCGGACTGCGTTCCGAGATGATGGTGACGATGACATCCTCGGCCGTCGGCAGGAATTTAAGCGGGTTGACCTCGGAAGCGCCGACCACCGTCTGGGCGACGCGCGCGCTTCCCTTCTCCTCGGCGCGCTTGCGCAGGAGTTGCATCAAGCCATCCAGCATCAGCCGGTATTCACGTCCGAATTTTTCCATTTCGGCGATCGGGTCGCGGCCGGGAAAATCGGCCTCCTCGACGCCCATGCCGCGCAAGAATGCGGCACGAAGTGCCATATCGCCGGATGCGGGCTGCGCCGGGCGCGCCGGCTTGGGCGCTGGAACGGCGCGTCGCGGCGGCGGTGGCTCGGCTGCTTGCACCGGTACATCCCAGGGATGCCCGGCGCGCGGCTTTTCAGCCTGATGCTGCACACGTCCTGCCGGGTCTGCGCCGTTAGCCAGAGGCGGGGTCGCGGCCGGCCCAAAGCTGAAATCGTCATCGAAGCTTGCCGGCTTTGCCGCATGCCCGGACGCATCGTTGCGCGAAGGCATTTCGCCGAACCCGAACGGATCCGGCTGACCTGGAGCAGCGGCATCGCTGGATTGCGATGTCGCCACCGGGTCGAGGCTGAACGGGTCGTCGAAGGCAGGCGAACTGCGCTGGATCGATGGGCGGTCATAAGCCCCCGGAACGGGCTGCTCGAACGGGTTCGGCAAGTCCGCCGGGCGTGGCGGGCGCGGTTCTTCCTCGACCTTGGCCGAGAAGAAGTCGTCGCCGCCGATGCTGGCAGGCGTTCGCGCTCCCGGCGATGACCATGCAGGCGCGGGATGGCCGGTGACAGGGGCCGGGCCGACCGACGTCCGGTTCGCTTTGGATTGAACCTCCACGTGGAAGATATAGTCGCCCATGCGCAGCCGCATGCCGTTCTGCAGCCGCATCGACCTGCCAGGACCTAGGGGCCTGTCGGAGTCATCGACGAACAATCCGCTGCTCGACGTGTCGGTAACCAAATAGCCATCCCGGTCGCCGCTGATCTTGCAATGGGCGCGCGAGACGAACATGTCCGGGTCGTCGATCTGCCAGCCGGCGTCGGCGCTGCGCCCGATCACCAATTCGCCCTCGTCCAGCCGGGTCTGCCTGACCACTTGCGAGCGCGGGCCTTGTTCCAGCGTCAGCAGCAGGCTCATGCGGCAGCCTCCGCCATTTCCGGCCGCCAGCCGACGATGGTGTGCAATCTGAGATCGTCGGCGTCACCCTTTTCGGCGGGACGCGCCAGCCAGGCCGTCCGGCCAAGCTGGACGGTCCCGACCCGTGGCGGCGGCACGGCGTCGCGTGCGAGCACGATGCGCAAATCGACGTCGAGCGTCTCGCCGATCATGTCGCGCACCGCCTTCCTGAACAGGCCAAGGCGCCGTTCGCCGGGCAGGAACGACCTGAAGTCGTCGAGGCTCAACGGACCGATGCGCAATTCGATCCTGCTTTGGCGGCTGAAGACCCGCGGCCCGATCGTCGCGCCATGTCCAAGCCCGGCATGGGCCTTGCCGAGACGCGTCTGCAGTGCCTTCGGTATGGTGATCCAAGCGGCGACGAATTCCTTGATCTGCACCGGCACCTTGAAGGCGGTGGCGAGAAACAGCGTCAGCCGCTCCGCGCCGTCGATCTGGTTGGCGAGCGATCCAGCCTGCCGCAGTCGAACAGTGTCGAGTTCGAGATCCTGCGTGCCGGGGAAGCCGATCCCGGACATTGCCTCCAGCATGGCGCGAACCCGCCCGCCGACTGACCGTTCGACCTGCACCGCCGGATGCGCGTCGGCCCAGGCGCGATAGTAAAGGGCCATCATGCGGTGCTGCAGGATGTTGACGAAATCGACGAAGGTCGTGTCGCTGGTCTGCTCGGCATCGGCCCCGGTGAACCAGCGCTGCGACAGCCGGTCGAGCACCCAGCGTGTCAGATGCAATGGCATCGGTCCTTCCGGTCCAAGCAGCCCGAGATTGGCGACGGTCACCCGCGCGTGGGCCTTGTCCCCGGCGTCCTGGAGCTTGACGACGTCGCGAGCCGAGAAGCTCAGGCGCACATGCTGGCCAAGTCTCGCCGGCTCGCGGTCGGCCGTTCCGGAATGGCCGAACAGTCCACCGCGCTGCTCCAGGCGCCGCAGCAGCTCGAAAAAGTCGAAGTTCTCCAGCAACGGTTCGGCCGCAACCGTTGCGGGCTCCGCTAGATCAGGTAGCGATTGCCGGGCGTCATCGGCCATGGCACATCCTCCTGCTTCTGCAGCAACCGGGTACGGGTCCGCACAAATCCGTTTATCCCTGCATGGCGGGCGAACAGCCGCGAAAGCAGGGCCGAAAGCAGCAGCGAACTTTGCCCCGCCAGCACGGACTGGTCGACATGCAGTGTCACTTCGGTGCCGCGTCCGAAACACATTGGCCCGTCGATCTGGAGCCGCTCGATGACCGGGCGTGAATCGATGCGCACGATCGAATGCACGTTGCGGGCAAGGCTGGGATCGCCGCGATCGGCATAAAGGTCGAGCAAGGCATGCAGCGGATCGACACCACGGCCTTCCTGGGCAAGGCTGAGGAAGTTGAGAGAGAGCTGCGACACCAGCCGCCAGGCGAGATTGTCGGCGCGGGATTCACCGGCCGCGCTGGCCGGAAGGGACGCCGGGACTGCCGGCTGCGGCGCCCGCAGCGCTCCAAGCAAGCGCACCGCTTCGACCGGATCGGCGGTCTCCAGCGTCAGCGTCGGCGTGTCGTCCAGGATCGGCAGGTCGCGGTTGGTGCACAGCGCCGTGATGTCGAGCCGCTTGAGTGGCCGGTTTGGCGAGCTCCCTGCCGGGCGCGAGACGGCGATGAAGACATCGTCGCCGGTGTAGGAGGTGCGGGTCAGGCCCTCGCGCCGCTCGTCCTCGGTGGCCCGGCGCGGACGCCGCTCAATCGAATAGACCCAGCCGCTGCCGCGGTTCTGCCCCAGGCTGAACAGTTCGGGAATTGTCGCCTCGCCGCTCTCGGCGTCGGCGTCCTCGACCCGCGTGACCCGGAAGATCTCGAAATCCCGCGCCCGCGTGCGGTCGGCGTGCAGCACCTGACGCGTTTTGCGCGGGTCGATCTCGATGACGTTGCATTCGCGTTCGAAGAGATTGATGACCGGTGTCACGAACAATTCGAAGTCGGCAACCGTCACATCGGCGAGCTCGGGCACCGGACGCCGGAACAGGAAGATGATCTCGATCCCCGCATCGCACTTGCGCACCACCGGCTGGAGGCCGGCGACCCGCACATAATGGAAGCGCTCCGGGATCATGAAATATTCGCGCAGCAGCCGGTATCCCTCGAAGGTCGGACGGGTGCGCGGCATCAGCGCTTCGTCGTCGCGGATGCCGATCATTTCGGGCTCGGGCAGCGCCGTCAGCGGATTGGTCTTGCCTTCCGCCCGCGCGCCGAGAGCCGAGCAAGCGCCGAAGATTGCATCGAAAAGCAAGGGTGCCCTGGCACGCCCGGCGAAATAGAGGTCGAGACGGTCAAGCGACAGTTCGCTGAGCTTGCCCTTTCCCGTCCGGGAGAGGGTGACGCGAAACGCCGCCTCGCCGCGCGCGTCGCCGATCGGCGCGATTCCGGCAGCCGCGAGCGCGCTGCGATCCTGGAAATAACCGACCGAGGTGATCGCGATCGGCCACAGCGTGACCTCCTGCGCGGTCGTGAAGGTCGAACGTGTCGAAAGCCCTGGATTGAGGCCGGAGACCAATCGCGTGCCGCGCGCGACGGCGTGGCCGGCAATCATCGACTGCACCTGCTGGCCGGGTTTCAGCACAGCCATCGCCGTCGCCGGCGCCGGCGTCACCAGATCCGGGTAGAGCACATCGAGCACGGCGCGCGAGAAGCGCGAGCGCTCCGCGTCGACCTTGAGACGGGTGCGCGCGGCCAGGAAGGCCACGCCGTCGAGCAGCCGTTCCACATAAGGGTCGGGGCAGGGGACCGTGTCGAGGGAAAGATTACGGGCGACCGCCGGATGCATGTCGGCGAATTCCGCGGCCAACGCCCGGATATGGGTCAGTTCTTCTTCGTAGTACTCCACGAAGACCCGATCCATCTCAGGTCTCCCGGAATTCGGTTCGTGCCAGGCCGTTGTCGAGATTGATCGTGGTGCGCAGCCGCATGCGCTCCGGTGTCGGGGCCATGATCAGCACCGCGTCGATCTCGATCTTGAGGCCGACGGTCTTGTCTCCGAGCGTGACGTTGACGGTCGTGGCGCTCTCCTTCAGGCGCGGCTCGAAGGTGGCAAGCACCGCGCGGATTTCGCGCGCCAGCGCATCGCGGTCGAAATCCCGCGAAGAGCGGCCGGAAAAGGACGGCACGCCATAATTGACCACGCTGCGGCGCACCTCGGGAAAGTCGGCGAGCGACGGCAGTTCGTCCAGGGGCTGTTCGTGTTCGGCATCGGAGAGCATCGGTACGGATTCGAAGCGCTCGGTGTTGAACAGGGCCTCGATGTCGCGCCGCACGGCTTCTTTCAGCACGCGTGCCGAAACCACCACACCGCGGCTTTCGATCTCGGCGCGATGTTCGGCCTGGAAGACCAGCCGGTGCAGGCGCCGCCTCTGCTCTGGCGTCAGTTCGGCTTCGGTATCGATGCCGCGTGCGCTGCCGGCAAGAAGAGCCTCGACGCGCTCGGCGCCGAGTTCTTCATCCAGAAGGCGGCGCAGCCCGTCGATCTCCGACGCCACACCAGGCAAGTCGTTGACGAGGCGGTCCCAGAGCGAAGGCTGGACCGCCTCGCGCTTTGCCCGCGAACTGCCGGCAAACTGCGGCTTCGCGCCAGGCCGCTTGGCCTCACTTGCCGACATAGACGTCCATTTCGATCTCGTCGTCCTTGTCGTAGACGAACTTGATCTTCTTGTAGGCGAAGCTGACTTCTTCCTCGATAAGATCGGCCTCGTCCGTGGCCTGCCGCATATCGTACTCCATGACCGAGGCGTCGGTGAGCGTCACGACCAGATAGTCGCTGGTCTCGCCGTCAATGGTGCGGCGTGCCGAGAACACCACCTCGTCGAGCGCCTTGTTCTCGAACAGCGCCTTCTTCAGATATGGCGACGACTTGTCGTAGTGCTTGATGAATTTGATCATTCCCATCGACACACGGCCGCGTCGCGAAAGCGAATTCGGGTCGTAGGGCGCTATCATCTTGTAATCGACGCCATGCACTTCGATCTCGTCTTCATGGCCGTCGCGCTTGCTCGGGCCCTTGATGTCCGGAACTTTCAAAAAACCATCGATCTTCATTGAAGGACCCTCGCTTCTCTCTGTGGTCGGCATTGTCTTTCTCCACCGCTTTTCAAACGAAACAAGATGACTTCGCTGCGACTTCAGCCCTTCACTGACGGCAGTTCCGATACCAGCCGGAGAGAGGCGTTGATGCCTTCCAGCTGGTAGTGCGGACGCAGATAGAAACGGGCATTGTAGTAACCGGGCCGGCCTTCGACACTGTCGACTTGAACCTCGGCAGCGGCAAGCGGACGCTTGGCCCGTGCCTTGTCGTCGGCGAAGGCCGGATTGGCCAGCACGTACCGGTTGATCCATTCGGTCAACCAGATCTCCATATCGGTGCGTTCCTTGAACGATCCGATCTTGTCGCGCGCGATCGCCTTGAGGTAATGCGCGAAACGCGACACCGGGAACAGGTAGGGCAGGTTGGCGCTCAGCCTTTCGTTCGACTGGGCGTCGGGGTCGACGAGGCGCCCGGCGCGTGTCTCGTCATCCTGGAGCGAGTGCGCGCCGATGAAGGCTGCGAGATCGGTGTTCTTGCGGTGCAGGATCGGCATCAGGCCAAGCTTCGCCAATTCCGCCTCGCGCCGGTCGTCGATGGCGACCTCGGTCGGGCATTTCATTGCGATCGAACCGTCGTCCGTCGGGAAGGCGTGCACCGGCAGGTTGAGCACCGTGCCGCCATTCTCGACGCCGCGGATCTGCGTTCCCCAGCCATAGAGCTTGTGGCTGCGGTTGATGTTGACGCCCATCGGGAAGGCGGCGTTCATCCAGACATATTTGTTGTGGTCGCCGCCCACCTCCTCCTCGAAGGTGAAGCCCTTCACCGGAACGGTTTCCGAGCCGTAGGGCAGGCGTGCCAGCACGCGCGGCATGGTAAGCCCGATATAGCGGGCGTCCTCGCTCTCGCGCAGTGACTGCCATGAGGCATAGGACGGGTTGTTCACGATCATCTGCAGGTCTTGCGGGTTCGGCAGTTCCTGCCAGCTGTCCATGCGGAACAGCCGCGGCGACGCGGCCGCGATGAATGGCGTGTGCGCCGAGGCACAGACACCCGAGATGTTGCGCAGCAGGCCGACGTCGCGCGGATGGTTGGAGAACTCGTAGGCGCCGATGATGCAGCCGATCGGCTCGCCGCCCAGCATCGAATACTCGTCCGTGTAGACTTTCTTGAAGATCGGGCTCTGGTCCCACATCTGGCCTTCATAGTCTTCCAGCGTGTCGGCCAACTGCTCCTTGGAGATGTTCATCACCCGGATCTTCAGCTTGGTGTCCGTCTCGGTGTTGTTGATGAGGTACCAAAGGCCTCGCCAGGTGCCTTCCATCTCCCGCACTTCCGGGGCATGCAGGATCTCGTTGACCTGCGTCGTCAGCATCTTGTCGATTCCCGCGATCAGCGACTTGATCGACCTGATCGCGTTGGACGAGATGGTCGTCGTCTCGGAACGGGACTGAGCGGCCAGCGCCAGGTTGCGCACCAACTGCTGCAGTTTCTCGCTGTCGTCCTTCTTGACCTTGAAATCCTTTTCAAGGAGGCCGCTGAATTCGCCAAGATCGATGGCTTCGGCCTCGGCGGTAGCGGCTGCGGTCTTTTGCTGTTCGGCCATGACTTACTCCTCGCCCTTGCCGTCAGAAATCGCCTGGCCGGCGATCTTGCTCAGCAGCGGCTCGTTGTTCAGAAGCTGCGCGATGCGCTTTTCGGCGTCGACACGGCCATCCATGAAGCCCAGCAGTTCCTCGAGTTGACGCCGCATCTTGAGGATCTCAGCCAGTTGCGGCACCTGCTCGGCGATCTTGTCCGGCGCGAAATCACCCATTTTGGAAAAGGTGAGATCGATCGCCAGTTCCTCGTCCCGCTCGGCGCCTTCGGCTTGCGGCAACGTGTTCTTCACACGCGCCTTCACGCGCGGTCCCATCGCTTCCATGAATTTGGGGAAGCGATTGGCGTCGGTTTCGACGAAATTGCGGTCCAGAACCGACTTCGACGCTTCCTTGGTCTGCGAGGCGCCGGAAAGGTCGGCCATGACAGCCATGACGAACGGCAACTCGATCGTCGTGGGGCTGCCGTAGGTTTCGACGTCGTAGGCGATCTGCACACGCGGGGCGCGGTTTCTTTCGATGACCTTGGCTTTGCTCTCTGCTGGCATGCTGGTTACCTTTCATCCTTCTGGGCCGGCTTCTTGGGATCGGCGACACCGGCAAGCAGCCGGAATTCCTTCAGCCCCGACGGGGCGAGATCTTCCATCAGTTCCACGAAATCCATGTGCACCATCCTGCGCACGCGCCGGGCGAGGTGCGGGATAGGGCTGGACGGTTCGGTGCGGTCGTAGAAGGCGACCACGAGATCGAGGCATTTGACGACGTCGTCGCGCGAGTTGATCCGGTCAGGCAGGCCGGCGCTGGCGTCCACGGAGCTTGCCACACTTGCCATCGTTTCGGCTCCATGACCGTTTTGGGTGGGCGTCGATGCCGGTTGGGCCGGCTGCGGGGCAGGCTTTGCCGCACCGTTGGCCATGGCGCCGGCGCTGGAATTCCGCTCCAGCGTCGTCAGCAGGCGCTGCAGGAACTTCTTCAGATCCGGAACGGCCGCGCCATTGCCGTCGATGCGGGCATTGAGCGCGGTATCCACAGCCTCCAGCGCCGAAATCGCGGCGCGCGCATCGGCCAAAAGTGTCGTGACAGTGTCCGCGGCCTGATCGATCTGCGCCGCGCATCCTGTGCGCACCCGGTTCAGCAGCTGGTTGTGGGCGGCCGTCAGCGCTGCCTTTTCGGCGGTTCCGAGGCCCGAGGCAGCTTCCTGGAGCATGACGCGCTCGTCGAGCGCTGCCTGTTCCAGGTCTCGCCCGCTGATCGGCCCGATGGCGCGCGGTGAGAAGAAGACGGTGTGCCTAAGGTTCGCCAGCAGGCCTTCCTGACCGTTCTGGAGGTCAAGCAGCGCATTGATGCGTCGCAGCGCCGCGTCGCGGGGCGTGGCACCAGTCCGCAAAGCCGGATGCATCGTATCCCAGTACTGGTCGAAAGTCCTTGCGATCAGGGTCAGCCCCTGGGCGAGGCCGGCGAGCTTCTCTTCATTGGCCAGCGCGCGCGTGACGATGACCAGAAGGCGCAAATCCCGGCCGCGCGACTGCAATTCTTCCGATTTTTCGAGGACGGCCGCCCAGTCGACGGAGCTGGTTGACTGCGAAGCCTTGTTGCCACCGTCGTGGACGACCTTGAGCTGGGCTTCCGTGAGCCGCTCCAGCTCATGAAAAGCCGGGTCGTTGCGTAAATCCTCTCCCGACGGGTTCGCACCGTCCAGAGGATTCAGCCAGAGTGCGAGATCAATCACACCTACCCCCAGCAAAGGCCCTGTGACCCATGTGACGCAACGTTATCATCGGTCCCATGCCACGACAATTGAGCACTTCCTCAAAAACTAACAGAAGCTGAATTCTCCAGTAATCTTTCAACCAAACCCATTGTGCGATCGGCGGGCCGGGCATGCGAAATGGCTCGCATGCCCGGCCCGCAATCCGGGTTTGTTGCAGGAGTTTGCAGGGCTTGTGTAACCACGAGGTGCCGCCCGAACCGGGTCGGAAGGCCTCGTTCGTCACACGGCTTTGTCAAGCGGCCGCTTCTATGGCAGGGTACGGTCAGCAGATTTCGGGGGCAGGTTCAATGGAACAGCGCCGATCGTCGCAGAGTTTCAAGCGCAAGGAACTGGTTGCAAAGCTCAATCCCACGGGGGTGCGCGCCTTCAAGGCCGCCGCGGACACGGCGAAGATGCGAGGCAACCCCTATGTCGAGCTCGTTCATTTCGTCCAGCAACTGGTGCTGTCCGAGCGCTCGGATGTGCAGATGATCGTCGCCGATGCCGGGCTGGATGTCAGCCGGCTGACCGCCGATATGACCCGCGCCATCGACAAGCTGCCCTACGGCGCGACCTCGGTGGAGGAATTCTCCGATCACATCTTCCACGCCATACAGGAAGGCTGGAGCCTGGCCACACTGGAATTCGGTGTCGAGGAGGTGCGCAGCGCGCATATTCTTCTCGCCTGTCTGAGGACACCGGCGCTGGAAGGGCTGGTTTCGAAAATCAGCGCCGAATTCGACAAGATCGATGCGGAGGGGGTCATTGCCCGCTTTGGCGACGTCACCGAGGGCTCGCTCGAAGCCGGCTCACCTCCTGCCGCGGCGGCCGCCGAAACGCCGATGAGACGCGGCCCTGGCGGGGATTCGGCGCTCGCCAAATACGCCACCGACTTGACCCAGCGTGCTCGCGACGGCAAGATCGATCCGGTCGTCGGCCGCGATCCCGAAATCCGTCAGATTGTCGATATCCTGATGCGGCGCCGGCAAAACAACCCGATCCTGACCGGCGAGGCGGGTGTCGGCAAGACGGCGGTCGTCGAGGGCTTTGCCTTGCGCATCGCCCAGGGCGACGTGCCGCCGACGCTTCAGAATGTCAGCGTACGCATGCTCGATGTCGGGCTGATGCAGGCCGGCGCCAGCGTCAAGGGTGAGTTCGAAAAGCGGCTGAAGGCCGTCATAGACGAGGTCCAGGCCTCAGAGACGCCGATCATCCTCTTCATCGACGAGGCACACACGCTGATCGGCGCCGGCGGCGCGGCGGGAACCGGCGATGCGGCCAATCTCCTCAAGCCCGCGCTCGCGCGCGGCGAGCTTCGCACCATCGCCGCCACGACGTGGGCCGAATACAAGCAGCATATCGAGAAGGATCCGGCGCTGACCCGCCGGTTCCAGGTGGTCAAGATCGAAGAACCTTCCGAAACGGTGGCCGTGCTGATGTTGCGCGGTGTCGCCGGCGTTCTCGAGCAGCACCACAAGGTGCAGATCCTCGACGAGGCGATCGAGGCCTCGGTTTCGCTTTCGCACCGCTACATTCCGGCCAGGCAGCTGCCCGACAAAGCGGTCAGCCTCCTCGACACAGCCTGCGCCCGCGTTGCCGTTTCGCAGCACGCTACGCCGGCGGAGGTCGAGGACATTCTGCGCCGCCGCCAGGCGCTCGAGGTCGAGGAAGGCATCATCGGCCGCGAGGCGGCGATCGGCATCGAAGTGGCCGACAGACAGGCTCGCGTGGAGGCCGGGTTGGCGGAAACCGAGACCATGCTTGCGGCAGCGCAAGCGCGTTGGGATCGGGAAAAGGCGCTTGTCGCCGAGATTCTCGACCTGCGCGCCAAACTCCGAGGCGAGGGCGTGCCGCTTGACGCGGTGGAGGGCGGGGAAGCCGCTCCGGGCGAGGCCGTCAATGCGCCAGCCGCCGAGGCGCATGAAAGCAAGGCAGCTGAGGCCAAAACGCCGAAACCCGAGACGGCCGAACCCAAGGGCTCGAAGGCCAAGTCTCCGAAAACAAAGGCGGCAAAGATGGAGGCCGCTGCCGCGCACGAGCTCGTTGCCGTGCCGGATTCCACTGCCGATCTGGCACGACTGCGCGAATTGATGGCGGAACTTGCCGAGGCGCAGGGCGAGACCCCGCTGATCCTGCCGTCGGTCGATCGCAATGCGGTGGCTGCCGTCGTCCAGGACTGGACCGGCATCCCGACGGGACGGATGCTGTCCAGCCAGACCGAGAAGGCGCTCAAGCTCGCCGCCACTTTGTCCGAGCGCGTTGTCGGTCAGGACCATGCGATGGAGATGATCGCGAGGCGCGTGCAGACCAGCCGCGCCGGCCTCGGCGCGCCGGAGAAGCCGGTCGGCGTGTTCCTGCTTTGCGGCCCCTCCGGCGTCGGCAAGACCGAGACAGCCCTGGCGCTGGCCGAAACGCTCTATGGCGGCGAGCAGAACCTGATTTCGATCAACATGTCCGAATTCCAGGAGGCGCACACGGTCTCGACGCTGAAGGGCGCGCCGCCCGGTTATGTCGGCTATGGCAAGGGCGGCATCCTGACCGAAGCCGTGCGGCGCAAGCCCTATTCGGTGATCCTGCTCGACGAGGTCGAGAAGGCGCATCCGGACGTACACGAGATCTTCTTCCAGGTCTTCGACAAGGGCATGATGGACGACAGCGAAGGCCGCCGGATCGACTTCAAGAACACGCTGATCCTGCTCACCTCGAATGTCGGCTCCGAGGTGATCATGGACCGCACGAAGAACGGCACCTTGCGCACCGGCATGGACGACCTGGACACCGCCTTGCGCGGCCCGCTGCTGAAAGTGTTTCCGGCCGCTTTCCTCGGCCGCGTGGTGACAATCCCTTACTATCCGCTCTCGGACGCGATGATCGAGGCGATCACCAGGCACCAGTTCGGCAAGATCGCGCGGCGCCTCAAGGCAACCAACGATGCCGAGCTGGTGATCGGCGACGGTGTCATGGACATGGTCAAGGCGCGCTGCACCGAGATCGAATCCGGCGGACGCATGATCGACGCCATCCTCACCAACACGCTGCTGCCGGAACTCAGCCGCGGCGTGCTCAATCGCTCGCTCGAGGGCAAGAAGATGACAAAAGTCACCGTCGGTGCCTCGTCGGAAGGATTTACCTACTCTTTCGAATAGATCTTCGACGTTCGTTCCCTGGCGCCGACCAAAGCGCATTCCTATGACCGCTCAGGCCAATCATTGGCGCACCGGCCCTCGTGAAAGGCACTCGCGCTAGGCTGAAGCACCTGCGCATTTCCCGGAGCGTTTCACCGTTTCATGGCGATGGCGAACCGCTCTAACTCTTTGTTTTGACGCAATTCCCAAGGGAAAGCGCTATGCGCTTTTCCCGGGAAAACCGCTCACCCTTTTCCTGGAATGCTCTAGATCACTGTTTCTCCTCCATCGACAACCAGGATCTGACCCGTCATGTACGAGGACCGGTCGGACACCAGAAACAGTACTGCCTCCGCGATCTCCTCGACGGTTGCCCAACGGCCAAGCGGGACCCTTTCGCGGATGTAGGCTTCGATGGCTTCCCGGCCTCCCATCTGGGCGATGAAAGGAGCATTGAAGGGCGTGTCCACCCAACCCGGACAAAGCGCGTTGACGCGAATGCCGAAGCGGCCATAGTCGCCGGCCATCTGCCTGGTCATCGCGATCACCGCGTGCTTGGTCGTCGTATAGGCGATCATCTCGCGGTCGTAGAGCACGCCGGAGCTCGACGACGTGTTGAGGATGACGCCGCGGCCTGCCTTCTTCATGAATGGCATGACGACGCGGGCACCGAGGAAGTGAGCCCGCACATTGAGCGTCCAGGAGGTGTCGAAGCCTTTCACGCTGACACCGAGCACGTCGCCTTCGACCTGTACGCCGGCATGATTGTGCAGGATGTCGATCCTGCCCTGAGCGTGGATGAAATCGTGAAAACCGGCTTCAAGCGCCTGATCGTCGGTCAGGTCGAACACAAGCGCCTTTGCCCGGCCACCGACGGCAAGAATCTGTTCGACCGTCGCGTTGGCGCCGTCGGCGCTACGATCCGCCACGCCGACCACCGCACCCTCGCGCGCGATGATCAGCGCCGCCGCCCTGCCGATGCCGGATCCCGCGCCGGTGACGATCGCGGTCCTGTCCTTCAGGATCATGCTTCCCCCTTTCTCGCCGGTCGGTAATCCTGCATCATCGATCGCGCGAGCCTCGCCCGATCAACCCTTGAGGACAAGACAGGCATGTACGACTTCGGCCCCTTCGAGTTCGAGTCGAAGCAGGATTTTTTCGACAAGGCAATGCGTTTCTGGAACCCCGATAAGACCAGGTTCTGGCAGAAGGCCGGGATCGATCTAGTGATCGGCAGGCGAGAGGGCTATTTCCTCTACGACATGACGGGGCGGCGCCTGATCGACCTGCACCTCAATGGCGGCACCTACAATCTCGGTCACCGCAATCCGGAGCTGGTCGAGACGCTGAAGAGCGCGCTCGACTATTTCGACATCGGCAACCACTGGTTCCCTTCCGTGGCGCGAACGGCGCTGGCGGAATCCCTCGTCAATGTCTCGCCGGGAATGAAATACGCGATCTTCGCGCCGGGCGGCGCGGAGGCGGTGGACATCGCCATCAAGAGCGCCCGCTATGCCACCAAGCGGCGCAAGATCGTGTCGATCATCAAGGGCTATCACGGGCATTCGGGGCTCGCCGTGGCGACCGGCGACGATCGCTTCACCAAGATCTTTCTCTCCGACCAGCCGGAGACGTTCATCCAGGTTCCCTTCAACGATATCGACGCCATGGAACGGGTGCTCAAGGGCGAAGACGTCGCGGCGCTGATCATGGAGACAATCCCCGCCACTTACGGCTTCCCGATGCCGAAGGATGGCTATCTCACCGCCTGCAAGGCGCTGTGCGAAACGCATGGCGCGATGTACATCGCCGACGAGGTCCAGACTGGCCTGATGCGCACCGGCAGCATGTGGGGCTGGCAGGCCTACGGCGTCCAGCCGGACATCATGGTGACGGCAAAGGGCCTGTCCGGCGGCCTCTATCCGATCAGCGCGGCGCTGGTGAACGACAGAGCCGGCGGCTGGCTCAACGAGGATGGGGCAGCCCACATTTCGACGACCGGCGGGGCCGAACTCGGCTGTGTCGTCGGCCACAAGGTCATCGAGATGCTGCAGCGGCCCGAACTGGTGGCCAATGTCGGCACAGTAACCGAGTTCATGGCGCAGGCCATGCGCGAGATGCAGGTTCGTCACGGCGATATCTTCACCGGGGTACGCCAGAAAGGCGTGATCCTCGGGCTGGAATTCAGCAATCATCCGGAAGGCGCCGTCTTCGTGTCGCGTGCGCTCTACGAGCAGGGCGTCTGGGCGATCTTCTCGTCGCTCGACAAGCGGGTGCTGCAATGGAAGCCCGGCGTTCTTCTGGACCGCGAGACCTGCCGGGACATCATGGATCGCTTCGATGCGGCAATGCCGCGCGCGCGGGCGTTGCTGCATCAGGCAGGCAAGGCGAGTTGACATGGTCCAACCCTCGTTGAAATTGTCAGGCGTCCAGTGCGAACGGCCGGCTGGGCTTGCCGGGATCGCGCGGGTTCCGGCATGGGGCAGGTGTGCTGGGATAGGGCAGGATGGACAGTGATGGATTTCGACGCGCTCACCCACGACCAGCAACTCGGGATCCTGCAGGAAACGGCGGAAGCGGCCACCGCCAACTACGATCTGCCGGCGGACGTTTCCGTCGAGATGATCAATCTGTCGGAGAACGCGACCTACAAGATTGCGGCCCGCGACGGCCGGCGCTGGGCGCTCCGCATCCATCGCGACGGCTACCATTCAACGACGGCCATTCAATCTGAACTGGCCTGGCTGACCGATCTGCGCCAGACCGGGATCGTCCCGACGCCCGTGCCGGTGGCGGGGAAGGACGGTGAGCAAATCCAGCGTGTCGGCCATGCCAGATTGGCGCAACCACGCAATGTCGTGCTGTCGCAATGGGAGACCGGTTCGGAGCCGGGCATAGGCGAGGCGCTTGGCGAACCTTTCGAACTGCTGGGCGAGGTGACGGCCCGCATGCACATCCACACCCGGCAGTGGAAGCGCCCTTCCTGGTTCAGCCGCCCTGTGTGGGATTTCGAAACAAGCCTCGGCGAGGAGAGGCCGCATTGGGGACGCTGGCGTGACGGCATCGGCGTCGATGCCGCGAAAGCCAGGCTTTTTGGCCGCACCGCGGAGCTGATCGGCCGCCGGCTCGCCGCCTTCGGCAAGGGCCATGACCGCTTCGGCCTCATCCATTGCGATCTGCGGCTCGCCAACCTTCTGATCGACGGCAAGACGGTGAAGGTCATCGACTTCGACGACTGCGGCTTCGGCTGGTACATGTACGACGCGGCGACGCCCATCTCTTTCTACGAGCACGAGCCACAGGCAGCCGATCTCATCCGGTCATGGACGACCGGCTATCGCCGTGTGCTTGACCTGCCCAGGGCGGACGAAGACGAGATCCAGACCTTCGTGATGCTGCGCCGTCTGCTCTTGGTCGCGTGGATCGGCTCGCACGCCGAGACAGACCTCGCCAAGTCGATGGGCCTTCCCTATACCGAGGGAACGGTCGGACTGTGCGAGGCCTATCTGAGCAAGTTTTGAACCACCCTATGCCAGTGCCTCCAGGCTCTCCGGCAGGATCTGGCCGCCATCGACAATGATTGTCTGTCCCGTCACGTAGCCGGCTTCCTTCGACGCAAAGTAGAGCGCGGCGTAGCCGATGTCCTCCACGCTTCCGAGCCGCTTGAGGGGGATCGAGGCGGCCATGGTCTTCTGGTAGTCCCCGCCCAGGCCGACAAGGCCCTCGGTCACGATGTTGCCGGGCATGACGGCGTTGACGGTGATGCCGTATCTCGCCAGTTCGATGCAGGCCGTTCGCATGAAGCCGAGCTGTCCCGCCTTGGTGGCGCCGTAGTGCGACCAGCCGGGAAAACCGGTGATCGGGCCGGTGATCGACGACGTCAGCACGATGCGGCCCTGGTCGGATGCCTTGAGATAGGGAACCGCCGCCTTGACAGCGTGGAAGGTGCCCTTGAGGTTGGTGTCGACAACCTCGTCCCATTGCTGTGAGGTCATGTCCTCGAGCCGTGCCTGCGGGAAGATGCCGGCATTGGCGCACAAAACGTCAATACTGCCGTTTCTCGCGGCTGCCGCGGCAAGCGCGCTCTCGATGCTGGCGAGCGAGGTAACGTCGCCAACCATGCCAAAGGCGCCATGGCCGATCTCGGCGGCCGCGGCTTCGGCCTGATCGACATGGCGCGCAATGATGGCGACCTTGGCGCCCGACAGCGCGAACACCCGCGCTATGCCCTTGCCGATGCCTTTCGACCCGCCGGTAACGACGACGGACCGACCCCTCAGAGACTGGGTCATGACTTGAAGCTCCAAAATGAGACGGGGACAGAGTGATGCTCCGTCCCCGTTGACGCTGGAAATCCAGGGCGAGGAATGCCCTAGCCCTCGTTCACCATGTGACCGATGTTCTCATACGCCTTGGGGTTGGCCGACTTCAGCACGAAGCCCCAGATCAGGCCGACGATAAGGATCGCAAGCCCGACATAGGGGATGCTCCTGGCAAAGCCATTGGTGCCGCCCAGAGTCGCCAGATTGGCGACCAGCGTGTAGACGAGGACCAACTGCACAACGAGCGAGATCAACGGCGCAATGACAGTCGTCAGCATGCTGCCGCCGCCGTTCTTCTTGAACCACATGTAGATGGCCAGCGAGACAACCGCCTGCAGCACCAAAAGCAGTCCGGTGCCAAGCACGGCAAACAGCGTATAGACGCCAAGCCAGGCCTGTCCCGACGGATCGTCGAAGCCGTAGGCCAGACCGTAGAGCAGCACCCATACCGCCGCCAGCACCGACTGCAGCGCCGAGGCCTTGTGCGGGCTCTTGTGGTGGTCATGCGTCTCGGCGATCGCCTGCGGCAGGACGCCTTCGCGCGCCAGCGAATACAGATAGCGGGAAGCGGTGTTGTGGAAAGCCATGCCGCAGGCGAAGGAACTGGTCAGGATGAGCAGCGACATCAACTGGTAGCCCCAGCCACCGACAAAACTCTGAATGGGTGTCAGGAAGAAGTTCACGCCGTCGGAGAAGGCCTTGGCTACCATGTCGGCCTCGGTCGGATAGGCCGCCACCGCGCACCAGCTGACGAAGGTGTAGAACAGGCCAAGGCCGATGACCGAAATCAGCAGCGATTGCGGAATGATGCGCTTCGGATCGCGGGATTCCTCGGCATAGTTCGGCGCCATCTCGAAGCCGACCCACGACCAGAACGCCATGAAGATGCCGACCGCCGCCGCGCCCGCCGGTATGGCCACGGTTCCGACTGTCTGCTCGGCGACAGGCGTGAACACCTTGAACACATTGAGCGAATCGCCGGAAAAATTCGTCCCGCCATGGGCAAAGATCACGCCCAGCGAAAAGATCACCAGCATGATCACTTCCAGAATGAGGGCTATGCCGAGCAGCCGTGCCGACACTTTCACATCGCGGTAGGCGAGGGCCGCGATGACCACGATCATGGCGAGCGCGAGCACGATCCACGGCACGTTGATGCCGAAATGCTGCGAAAGCCACAGATTGCCGAAAAAGGCGAACAGCCCGGTGAGGGAAGCCTCGAACAGCGAGTAGCATGCGAGCGAGCCGATGCCCGCCGACATGCCGACCTCGCGGCCGAGCCCCTGGCTGATGAAGGAGTAGAAGCCGCCGACGGACGATACGCGCGATGCCATCGCGGCATAGCCGATCGAGAAGATGGTCAGCACGATCGTCGCCATCAGGAAGGCGGCAGGGGTATATTTGCCGATGCCGTAGCCCGCCGCGAACGGGACATTGCCCAGCATCGCCGACATTGGCGCCGCGCCGGTGACGGCCAGGAAGAGCACTCCGGCGAGCCCAACGGCCTTCGAGTGCAAAAGGTTGATGCTGTTACTCTTCGAGACGTCGATCGTCCCGCGTGCAGTTTCTATGGCCATGAAGCCCTCTCCATTCGTGACAGCTGTATGCAGTTCCCCGCACAGGGCGGCCGATGTGTCCCGGCCTGCTCGTGCCGCCATGACAGTACGGACGCAGCGTCACTTTGCCAAGGCCATGATTTTGCATAGCTCGCCGCTCGACATCACGTGGCAATAGATCATGTTGATGATTTCGAGCTCCTTGCGGTGAAGCTCCTCGGTCGCCGCCGCGCAGCAATCCTCGAGAACGATGACGGCATAGCTCTCATCCGCCAGGCTTCGCACCGTCGAGGACACGCATTGGTCCGTGAAGATACCGCAGCAGATGACATTCCGGATGCCGAGATTGTGAAGGATCAGGCGCAGATTCGTTCCCGTCAGGGCGGAATCGGTGGTCTTGGTCACCACGATCTCGTCACCGGCCGGCTGAAGCTCGGCAACCAGTTGCGACGGTGCGTCGTTCTTCGGCAGCAGCAAATTGTTCCAGCCCGGCATTTTCTGAGAGAGCGAGCGATCACGCCCGTCCTTGGTGTGGCAGGCGATGCGGGCAAAAAGGCATTCGATGCCGTTTTGCCGTGCCAGCGCCAGCAGTCTTGCCGTGTTCGGTATGACCGTGCCGTGCATGCGCTCGTGGAACGGCGTCCACAGATCGTAGCGGTGCTGTTCCTGCGGCGAAAGCGATGCGCGATCCGGCCGTTCCAGGTAGGTGTTCTGAACGTCGATGACCAGGATGGCGGTTTGCGCCGGCACCAGAACCGGATCATCCGGCTCGGGCGCGCCGAGATAGTAGAGCGAACGGAATCCGGTTTTCCAGCTCATGCGGTCCTTTCAGAAGCGGAACGTGAAGAGGCCTCGCGCCGCGTAGGTCTCGGCGGCTTCCTCGATGAAACGGGCGATGCGTTCGGCCTGGTAGGTATCGCGCATCGTGGCGGCGGCCTGGAGCAATTCTTCCTTGGCTTTGGCGCGGCCGGGGCGCAGCAGTTCATAGACCTGCATGATGAAATCCTGCGGCACCTCGACAAGCTCCGCCCCACGCTCGAAGTTGAGTGCCAGTGTCGGCCGTCCGACATCGCGCGCCACATCGGCCTGTGCCTGCAGCGCTTGCGGGGTGATGCGAAGGTCTTCCATCGTCACGTCGCCCGCGAGCACCGAATCCAGCGTTATCTCGGCAAGCGATTTGCCGCGCTTGCCCGTCACGGCGCCGGGCTGTGTTTCGGCGAGCGGATAGTCGGCGCGCGTGTGGGTCACGATTTCACCCCCGTCAGGGTGACGTCGACCTCTTCGGGAGCCGCGCCGGCCTCGGTCAGCCCGGTTTCGATGGCGTAGATGAGGGCGACGCGGGCGTGGTAGCGAGACCCCATGGCCTCGCCCCGCTGCGGCACGACGACGGGCTCCGGCATTTCGCCCAGCGCATAGGCCGCCGCATTGGCACCCAGCGCGCGATAGTGCTCGAGCCTGGTGATCGGCGCATTGGAAAACAGTTCCAGATTGTTGTGCGGCTGGCGATCGCGCTGGTGGATGACGGCCGTGCCCTTGGCCTGGATGCCGATGCCGATGCCGCTGCCGGCCATCCGGGCGGCGGACAGGCCGAGGAAGGAGGTATCGGCCGTATGGCGAAAGCGGACGACGCGCGCCTTGAGCCCGCGTGCCTGGATCGCATCCAGCATGGCGCCGAGCACTTCGGAGAGCCGATGTCCGGCCGTCGTCCGGTAAAGCTTCAGCCCGAAGGCCGGGCTGATGCCGATGACCACATCGTCCTTCGCCGATCCGTTGGCCGCCGGCCCAAGGTTGCGATAGCGGATGTGCCTTGCCTCGTCCTTCTCGTGCAGGGCTTCCGAGCGCAGCACCTCCTTCTGGTCCAGCACATCGCGGATGTCATTGAGCTGCAGGCGCCGTTCTTCAGACACGCGGTAGCCGGAACCGGGGCCGAGATAGTCGTTTGGATCGTTGACCGCACTGACGATCCGCCCATTGCGGATCATCGCCGATGTCTGGAGATAGTCACCGGAAAGGCGCAGCTTGACCACGTCGAGGAGGTTCTCCGCCTCTTCGCGGAATCCACCCTTGGCCAGCGCTTTGACGACGTCGATCACGGTGATGCCGCGCTCCTTGATGGCTTCGCTGATAAAGCTGACGTCGCGCGGCATCAGGCTGCGCGTATCGTCGGAACCGGACGCGTAGACCACGCTGCTCTTCATGTCCTCGGTCGGTGAGGAAAGGTCGAGTTCCTCGAACACGGCGGCGATCGCTTCCACCGCCCTCTCGCGCAGCTCGATCGCGCGCGACTCGGGCAGCGGCGTCAATCCGCCATCGGCCTCGAAATCGCGCTGCAGCACAAGATAATCTTCCAGTTCCTCGCCGTTGATCAGCGACGGGTTGAACGAATTGTCGTATTTCAGGATCGATCCCATGCCGGAGCAGATCAGATCCGAGCCGGCAATCAGGTAGGGAAGGATCTTGGCGCCGACGCGAATTTCCGATTCGGTCGAGCGCGCGTCATTGCCCGAGGCGCATTCGAGATCGAGCCAGACGGCGATGAGGTTCTCGGCCATCAGCTCGCGAACGCCGCCGGGTATGGTGGCGGTCAAAGGCGCTCCGTCGATACCGCCGTTTTGCGTGCCTTGCACACCCATGCCGCGCTGCAGGCAGAGGCAGCGCGCTTCCAGGTAGAGCAGCGATTTGGCTTCATGGAAGCCCATCAGCAACTCGGAGCCGGCACCCGACGTACAGCGCATCTTGACGCCGCGCGAGGCGTAGGCGGCGGCCAGGAATGCCTTGGACCACGGCGTGTCGTCGCCATCGGTGAACGACTTTTCAGTGCCGTAGACGGAAACGGTTTCGGCGTAGGAGGTAAAGCCGGCCATGGCGATGCGCAGCTCTTCGGCTTCCTCGCTGGAGCATTGGAACAGCGTTCCCCAGCGGCCGACCGCGCCGCCTACCGCGCATGCCACTGCGTTGGACCAGGCGTTGCGCGACACGCGCATCGTTGTCTCGATCTCGTCGAAGCCGAAGGCGACGGCGGTCGCGGCATCGGCGGCGAGCTGCAGCGGATCGTCCTTGGCGTTGGTGACGTGCGCCTGGTTGCCCGGCGTCTTGCGGGCCCGCATCTTCGAGTAGGCGAAGGCGATCTCCAGCGCGTTGAGCTGCGACACCACTTCGGCGAGTTTGGCGGGTGTCATGCCATGGGCGAGCCGCACCAGCGTTTCGCGCGGCACGTTCATGTCGACCAGCCAGCGTGCGACGGTCGCCGAATCCAGCGACATCGCTTCCGGTGCCACCTCCGGATCGATGTGATGGCGGGCGATGAAGCGGTCGATCATGTCGTAGTCGTGTTCGAGCACCCCATCGAGGGATACGACGCGCCCGTCCCTGATGCCGATGCCGGGTTGGGGATCGGCCGGACTGGAGAAAGCGGAGAAGCCGTTGGCGGGGTCTTCCGCCGCAAACTTGTCCAGCCGCAACGGCCGCTCGTCCCAGTCTGCGAAGCGCTTCCAGCGGTTCAGTTTCGGCGTCATGCGTGCGATCCTCGACCCAGCCGAAAGACTAGTGAAAGCTTACCCGCCACACAATGACCCTGGATCGACCGCCGGCCAAGGGGGCGCACGCCGCAGGCTCAAAATACCCGAAGCTGCTCGCCATCCTGTCGATCTTCGCAGCAGAGGCGCTCGAAATCCACCGACGGCAGAGGCTGCCGGTGCCACAGGTCATACGGCATTTATTTCGTTTTGCTGGAGCATGGCGCGACGTGTTTCGGCATCGAATTCGGCCGCCAAAGATCAGGTTTGGCCGGGCACGTCTGAAGCCGCACGTCTCACCGGCCCGACCGCTCCGCTGCGGTGAGCAACGAGGTAAACATGTGCGCGTAGTTCTCCGCCTGCACGCCCCAATCCCACTCCCGGATCGTCTCGATCATGCGGGCGGCCATCCGCGACCGGAGCGATGGCGTGTCCCGCAACAGGGCGAGCTTGTTCGCAAGCCCTTCCGCGGTTCCATCGAAGAACAGCCCGTTGTCGCCATCCCGGATCAGCTCGGGCATGTTTCCCACACGGGTCGTCACCACGGGGACACCGCACGCCGCCGCCTCCAGGCAAGGATTGGGTGTGCCTTCGCTGCGACTGGCGCAGACATAAACGTCGAGATCCCGGTAGAAGTCGAGCATTTCGTCATGGTTGCGCCAGTGCTGCTCCCGAATCGCAGTCTGCAGTCGCACGCCCGGCACGGCAGCGACCGCGGGCTCGATGACGTCGTGGAAGCCGCGATGTGCCGGACCATGGTTGCCGAGACTTCCCGCCCATCCGACGCGGAGCTCGCCAGAATAGGGTTGCGGCTCTGGCCGGGGGCAAAAGAATGTCGTGTCGACTCCATTGGGCGTGTAGTGGACCGGAATACGCAGTAGAGGAGCGTATTCGCGCTCGAGCTGCCGATTGTTGACGAAGACGGCGCGCGCCAACCGCTGCAGGATAGCGAGCCCGGGCTCGCGGAATTCGCCCTCCATCTCCCTGTGGCTGCAGATCCCGATGAGCAGCCTGTCAGAGCGCCGGGCGAGGACCGATTCCGGCAGAGGCAGCTTCGCGATCTGGAACCAATAGAAGATGAGCACGACATCCGCGGCGTTCACGTCGGACTCAGTCACATCATGCTGAAATCGTTCGACGATCTCGAACTTCCTTGCCAGCACGCGCCGGAGATTCTGGGTCTTTCTATCGATCGCCCAGCCGGGTCGGTCCGCGATCGCCAGGATGCGGGGGAGGTGTCCATCGCTCACGAGGCGTACCGCTCAAGCCAATGCGCCAACCATGGATTGGCCTCGTCCAGATCATCGTCCGTCGCGGTGGTGCGCACCTGGGTAGTGTCCGGCAGTTGGATATCGCCTGGTCGCAAGCGGGGTCGCCATCCGTGCCAACCACGACCATTGACCTCCTCGCTCAGGAACCGGCGGCCACCATACTTGCGCGCGGCGTGCTCCGCGCTCAGGAACAGATAATGCTTCATGCGAAAACGCTCGGGGGAGAGCCTCACCGGCTCCACGAAGCGCACGCGATGGCCCCCTGACCACGCAATCTCCATGGGGCCGTCCTGTTTCTTGTACGCACGGACGCAGTGTGGGGAGAACGGCCGGAACGGGTAGTAGGTGCGCAGCGTGTCTTGATAATTGGGATTGTCGTGGTCGGGGGCTTCCCTGGTGGGAATGAACGTGAACTCGGAAGACTCGATCGCATTGAAGCCAAGTGCGTCGGCTGCCGCAATGGCGGAGACCAACGATGAGTACGAAGTCGGCGGAAGATGGATCTCGTCAGCGTCAAGATGCATGAACCAGTCAGCCTCGAGCGACTGAAATAGTTCCTCTTTGCGACGAAGAAGCTGTTCCCAGCAATACCAGCCGTTGTGCGGGATGCTTTCGAATCCTATCAACCCTGCCCCGCGGTAGCGCTGGGCAATCTCCAGCGTTCGGTCCGTCGACTGATTGTCGCAAATGTAGACCTGTACGCCTTGACGAAAGAGATTCTCGAGACATCCGGCGACGAACCGTTCCTCGTTGCGTGTTGTAAGGACTGCGACGACTCGCGGGGATTTCCGATCACGCGCGGCATGCGCAATGTTGGTGTTGAGTTCGACCAAGTTCCTCAATCCTTCGTTGTGTGCTTCCGGATGCTGGCCGGTCAACTGGCGCAATTACTGAACTTGGCCGAAATGACAAGTCTAAAGACTCAGACCCGCCATGCCAACGCGCCGTCACCCTAAGTGCAACCGCTCACAGCGGTTCCCGTCGCGATCGCGAGTCTCGGCAATATGCGTATTCGGAAAACAGGCCAGACGGCCGCTTGTGGCGTCGTTTCCGTGAAACGGTGAATTGCTCTAGCGACCCCAGATGACGGCATTCTCGTGCCGTTTTATGATGTGCTTCAGATTCTCGAAGGCGGTCGTGACGTGGCCGGCGAAGCGCTCCGCCGCCGGAGAGCGCGGCCCGCCAACACGGCGCAGGATGCCCAGTGAGCGGCTAGGCTGCGGGATTTCGTAGGGGAGCACCGTCACCCGGTTCTCCTTGCGCTGCGCGAAGACCACGGAAAATGGCAGCACGGCCAGTGCATCTGTTTCGGCGAGGAAGTTGATCACGCTCATCAGCGAGCCGCCCGAATAGCGCACGTTGAGGTCCGACATGCCGATGCTCATCAGGATCATCTGCAGGTCCGACATCAGCGGAGAGCCGGGCAGGGGCGCCACCCAGGGAAAGCTGGTCAGGTCATGCGCCCTGAGGCGGCGATTGCGCAGCAGCGGATGGTCTGGCCGGCAAGCCACGACATTGCGTCCGGGCAGGATCTCGGTGAATTCGAAGCCGGGTCCGAGGTCGAGCACGCCGATCGGCACGATCCCGAGGTCGATCTGGTTGCTCTCCAGCGCCGCGACCATCTCGGGCAGGTTCATATAGCTTTGCTGGACGGTGACCTCAGGCTCGAGCTTCTGGAATTCGCCGATCATCCGGCTGATCATGGCATCCATGAAGAAAGGCACGCCGCCGACGCGGACGACACCCTTGGTGCCTTTCATGAAGCCTTGCACCGCATCCGACGCCTTGCGCGAGGCCGTGATGATCGTGCGCCCTTGCGCCGCCAGCTGGAAACCGAGCGGTGTCGGCTGCAGCGGCCGGCGGCCCTTGAGGAAGAGGGGCTCGCCGACCCGCGCCTCCAGCATGGCCAGCGATCGGCTGACCGCGGGCTGGGTCAGGCCCAGCATGGCGGCTCCTTCCGACACGCCGCCTGCATCCAGCACCGCGGCGAGCTGCATCAGGTGGCGCTCGTTCAGCTTCATAGCAAAATGCTATACAAGGGGCGCGACATCTCATCAAGCATCGCGTCGGGCCGTGTTATCCCGTTTGGCAAGGGGAAGGGAGGCCCCGGCGAAATGGACGGCCAGCACGACCCCCAGAGGGATGAATTTCCCAAGGCGATCTCGACGCAGGCCGAAGAATTCGCGCGGCGCCTGGCGGCGATGGGCCAGTCCCGCCTGGTGGCGGCGGCGCAGGCGGCCGTGGATGGGTTGCACGCGCTGATAGTGGAGTTGCGGCCTTCCGGCGAGGAATTCCGGCTGGCGATCGATTTCCTGACCGAGGTAGGCCATTACGCCGATGCGCGGCGCCAGGAATGGGTGCTGTTCGCCGATGTGCTGGGCGTGTCCTCGCTGATCGAGGATCAAAACAGCCCGCGCCCCGCCGGGGCGACCCCCAACACCCTGGCCGGACCTTTCTACCGGGCCGATGTGCCGGAAATGCCGCTCGGCGGGAACATTTCGCGCGACCACAAGGGCGAGCCGCTGGAGGTTACAGGGCGGATCGTGGCGCTCGGCGGCGCGGGGATCGGCGATGCTATGGTCGAGATCTGGCAGGCCAATGCCGAGGGCCTGTACGAGAACCAGGAACCGGACAGACAACCGGAATTCAACCTGCGCGGACGCTTCCGTGCCGATCCGCAGGGGCGGTTCCGCTTCATGACGGTCAAGCCGAAGGGCTACACGCTGCCGGCGGACGGCCCTGTCGGTCAATTGATGTCCGCGCTCGGTCTTGGCCTCGAGCGGCCGGCACACATCCATTTTCGCGTTTCGGCACAGGGCTTCGAAACGCTGACGACCCACATCTTCGACCGGTCGGACCCCGCGATCGGCCGGGATGCCATTTTCGGGGTCAAACCCGAACTCATGGCCGAGTTCCGCGCGCTGCCGCCCCATGGAGGAAAGCGGAAGCACGCACTCGACCTCAATCTCGTGCTCTGCCCGCAGCGGCCGGGCGAAACCGAAACCTCTGGGAGGAGATGACCGATGGCCCGTGTCAGCGGCTACCACCATCTGACGCTGTCGACTGATGGCGCTCAGGAAGATTTTGATTTCTATACCAAGGCACTCGGCCTGCATTCGGTGAAGCGCACCGTCCTGTTCGACGGCGTCATCCCGGTCTATCACCTCTATTACGGCTCGCCCGACGGCGATGCTTCGACGATCATCACCACTTTCCCGTTCCGCAAGCCGGGCGTCTATGGCCGCCGCGGCACCAACCAGTCGCGCACCATCATGCAATCCATCCCCAAGGGGGCGGCGGATTTCTGGGTGGACCGGCTGAACGCGCGCGGCATCAAGGCCACCAAGATCACACGCTTTGGCGCCGACCGCGTGGCTTTGGCGCATCCCTGCGGCATCCCGCATGAGCTGGTGGAAAGCGACAGCGATCCGCGCACGCCCATCACCAACGAGGCGCAGGGCATCGGCAAGGCCCACGGCATCAAGGGCATCTACGGCGCCGTCGTGGCGGTGATGGATCGCACCGCGATGGACGATTTCCTGACCGTCGCATTGCCGCTGGAGAAGGAGGCGGACAATCACGAGGGACTGGTGTTCCGCGTGCCGGACGCGACCGGCGTCAATCAGCGGGTCGAGGTGATCGTCGATCGCGACAGCGCGCAAGGCACCTGGACGCTGGCGGGCGGGACGATCCACCACCTCGCCCTCAACACGGGCGACGAAGAGAACCAGTTGAAGTTGCGCGCTCATATCGAGGGCCTCGGCTTCACCGATATCTCGGAGCAGAAGGACCGCAATTACTTCAAGTCCTGCTATGTCCGCTCGCCCGGCGGCGCGCTGTTCGAACTCGCCTGGACCACGCCGGAAGGCTGGGCCAAGGACGAACCCCCGGGCCAGATCGGCAAGACGCTGGTCTTCCCACCATGGTTCAAGGACCGCGAGAGCGAATTGCAGGCCGGTCTGGAACAGGCGGATTTCGCGTGAGTTCAGGCAGCGGTCCACTCCGGCTCGGGCCAAAGGGCGCGCAAGCGAAGGCGATCTGCGTCTTCGTTCACGGCCGCGGCCAATCGCCGGAGGAGATGCAGTCGCATGTGCTGTCGCGGCTTTCCGCGCCTGCCGTGGCATTCATCCTGCCGCGCGCGCCGCTCGGCACATGGTGGGAGGCGCGCGCCGTCGACCCGTTGACGCCGGTCGCCCGCGCGCACCTTTCCGACGCGCTCGACCATTTGGCGGCCGCTGTGGTGGCGGCGCGGGCGGAATTGCCCGGACTGCCGCTGCTTCTGGCGGGCTTCTCGCAAGGAGCATGCCTGTCGATCGAATATCTCTGCGCCGGGCTGCCGCCGCCGGACGCGCTTGCCGCCTTCACGGGCTGCCGCGTCGGTGTGCCGGCGGACGGGCGCTCCGAAGCCGTGCCGGCCGGCGTGCCGGTCTATCTTTCCGGTAGCGATTCCGATCCCTGGATTCCGGTCTCGGCCTTCGCCGATACGGCGCAGTCGCTAGGCCGCAGTGGCGCGAGCCTGCGGGCCGATCTGTTCCCCGGCCGGGGCCACGAGGTTTCGGATGCCGAGATTGCGATGCTGGGCACCATCATCGCCGACCTGGAGGCCGGCCGGGGTGCGCGCATGGGAGCGGCGCGATGATGGACAGTTTCACCTTTCCCGGGCTCACGACGCGGGTGATCTTCGGTGCCGGCACGATGGCCCGCGCCGAGGAGGAGGTGCGGCGGCTCGGCCATGACAAGGCGCTGGTGCTGTCGACGCCACATCAGAAGGCCGATGCGGACAAGCTGGCTCAAAGCCTTGGCGGCCTCGCCGCCGGGGTCTTTGCCGGCGCGGTCATGCATACCCCCGTCGAGGTCACGGAAAATGCCGTCGACGCCTTCCGCGCCAGCGGCGCCACGGCGGTGGTCAGCCTCGGCGGCGGCTCGACCACAGGGCTCGGCAAGGCCATCGCCGTGCGCACCGGCGCCGATCAGGTGGTGATCCCGACCACCTATGCCGGCTCGGAAATGACCGACATCCTCGGCGAGACGGCGGCCGGCGAAAAGACCACACGCCGCTCGCCGGACATCCGTCCCGAGACGGTGATCTACGACGTCGATCTGACACTGAGCCTCCCGGTTGGTCTCACCGTCACTTCGGCGATGAATGCGATCGCCCACGCCATGGAGGCCTTCTACGCCCCCGACCGCAACCCGGTGATCGTGCTGATGTGCAGGGATGCCATGGCTGCGTTCCGGGACGGCATTCCGCGGCTGATCGACAATCCGCAGGACCGCGCGGCGCGGACGCAGGCGCTGTACGCGGCCTGGTGCTGCTCGACCGCGCTCGGCTATGTCTCGATGGCGCTGCATCACAAGCTGGCGCATGTCTTCGGCGGCTCGTTCGACACGCCGCATGCCGAAACCCACGCCATCCTGCTGCCCTACACGACCACCTTCAACGAAGCGGCGGTGCCAGATCTGCTGCGGCCGATGGCCGAAGCCTTCGGTGGTGGCTCGGCGGGCGGCGGGCTCTGGGATTTCGCACGCTCCGTCGGCTCTCCGCTGAGCCTGAAGGAGATCGGCATCAGGCAAGCCGATCTCGACCGCGCGGCGGCGATCGCGGTGAGGAACGCCTATGCGAATCCGAGGCCAATCGACTTGGGGTCGATAAGGGAACTCCTCCAGGCGGCGTTTGAGGGACGCCGTCCAGGGGGCTGACAAGAGGCAAGAGGGAGGAAGAGCAGATGATTACAAGACGGAGCTTACTGAAAGCGTCGGCGGCGACAGGTCTTGCGCTCGCCGGTTCTCGGCTGGCGACGCCGGCGCTCGCGCAGGGCGCCAAGATTCGCCTGGGCTATGTTTCGCCGCAGACGGGGCCGCTCGCCGGCTTCGCCGAAAGTGATGCGTACAACATCAAGGCTTTCCTCGCATCCGAGGCGGGCAAGAATTTCGACGTCATCGTCAAGGACAGCCAGTCGAACCCCAATCGCGCGGCCGAGGTGGCGAAGAGCCTGATCGTCGACGACGAAATCAACCTGATGCTGGTCGGCTCGACGCCCGAGAACACCAACCCTGTCGCCACCACCTGCGAGGCGGAGGGCGTGCCCGTCATCTCGACTATGGCACCGTGGCAGCCCTGGTTCATTGGCCAACAGGGCAATCCGGCCGATCCGTCGTCGTGGAAGCCTTTCAAGTTCGCCTATCATTATTTCTGGGGCCTCGAAGACATCATCGCCGTCTACACGGGCATGTGGAAGCAGCTTTCCTCCAACGGCAAGGTGGGCGGGCTGTTCCCCAACGATGCCGACGGCAATGCCTGGGGCGACCCCAAGAACGGGCTGAAGCCCGGCCTAGATGCCGCAGGCTTCAGCCTCAGCGATCCCGGCCGCTATCAGAACCTCTCGGACGATTTCACCGCGCAGGTCAACGCCTTCAAGGCGGCGAATGCCGAGATCGTCACCGGCGTCGTCATTCCGCCCGACTTCACCACTTTCTGGAACCAGGCCCGCCAGCAAGGCTTCAAGCCCAAGGCGGTGACGGTGGCCAAGGCGATCCTCTTCCCGCAATCGGTCGAGACGCTCGGCGACGCCGGCCACAACCTCTCGTCCGAGGTGTGGTGGTCGGCCTCGCATCCGTTCAAGTCGTCGGTGACGGGTCAGAGTTCAGCGGACCTGACGGCGGATTTCACCGCCAAGACCGGGCGCCCGTGGACCCAGCCGATCGGCTTCGTCCATTCGCTGTTCGAGGTGGCGGCCAATGTCATGGGCCGCGTTTCGGATCCGTCGAATGCCGAGGCGATCGCGGCGGCGATCGCGGCCACCGACATGACGACCGTGGTCGGCAAGGTGGCCTGGGGCGGCGCGGGGCTGCCGCCGTTCGCGGCGAAGAACGTCTGCAAGACGCCGCTCGTCGGCGGCCAGTGGCGCAAGAAGGCGAGCGGCGGCTTCGATCTGGTGATCGTCGAAAACGCCACCGCGTCCGAGATTCCGACCGCAGGCAAGATGGAAGCCCTGGCCTGACGCCGCAGAGGGCGGCGGATGCCGCCGCCCTCGTTCGGCGCGACCCGAGGATGACAGTGATGATACTCAGGCTGGAAAACGTCTCGAAGTTCTTCGGGGCCTTGAAGGTTACCGATGGCGTAACCGTCTCGGTGCGGCGCGGCGAGGCGTTGGGCATCATCGGCCCGAACGGGGCGGGGAAGTCGACGCTCTTCAACCTGATCACCGGCAATCTGCTCGCCAATGAGGGCCGCATCGAACTCCTCGGCCGCGACGTAACCCGCGCCCCGGCCATGGATCGGGTGCGCATGGGTGTCGGCCGCAGCTTCCAGATCCCGCAGCCCTTCGAGGGGCTGAGCGTGTTCGAGAACCTCTTGACCGCAGCCGCGTTCGGCCGGGGCGGCCGCGAGGCCGAGATGGTCGACGATTGCGCGCGTATCCTCGAAGAGACCGAACTTCTCAGGAAGGCCAATGTGCTGGCCGGATCGCTGAGCCTTCTCGACCGCAAGCGCCTGGAGCTCGCCCGCGCCCTGGCGACGGGACCCGAGCTGCTGCTTCTGGACGAGATCGCGGGCGGGCTGACCGAGGGCGAATGCAAGGCGCTGGTCGCGACGATCAAGGCCATCCACGCCAAGGGAACCACGATCATCTGGATCGAGCATGTGCTGCATGCTTTGACGTCGGTGGTCGAGCGGCTTCTCGTGCTGGATTTCGGGCGCGTGATCGGGATCGGCGCGCCGGACGCGATCATGGTCTCGCAGCAGGTTCGCGAAATCTATCTGGGGCTCGAGGTCTGATGCTGCTGGAGACGCG
The DNA here is from genome assembly GCF_002294875.1 of Mesorhizobium sp. WSM4312. Taxonomy (NCBI): domain Bacteria; kingdom Pseudomonadati; phylum Pseudomonadota; class Alphaproteobacteria; order Hyphomicrobiales; family Phyllobacteriaceae; genus Mesorhizobium; species Mesorhizobium sp. WSM4312. The sequence continues at coordinate 66,950 of NZ_NSFU01000019.1, forward strand.
CGCCCTCACCGCGAATTACGGCCAGTTCCGGGCGCTGTTCGGCCTGGATATCTCCGTGGCGGCGGGCGAGTGCGTGGCGATCATCGGCGCCAACGGCGCGGGAAAGTCCACGCTGATGCGCTCGATCACGGGCGTGATCCGCAACGAGGCCGCCATGGTTCTGCACCGGGGCGAGCCCATCGGCGCGCTGTCCTCGGCCGAGATCATGAAGCGCGGCATCGCCATGGTGCCGGAAGGGCGCCGGCTCTTTGCCTCGCTGAGCGTTGAGGAAAACCTGCTGATCGGCGGGCAGGCGCGCAAGGCGCCGGGGCCGTGGAGCCTGGAGTCGGTCTACGACCTCTTCCCGATCCTGCGCGAGCGGCGCAAAAACCCCGGCACGGCGCTCTCGGGCGGCCAGCAGCAGATGGTCGCGATCGGCCGGGCGCTGATGTCCAATCCTGAATTGCTGCTGTGCGACGAGATCAGCCTCGGCCTCGCGCCCGTCGTCATCCGCGACATCTACGCAGCACTTCCCAAGGTCCGCGAAAGCGGCGCCGCGATCGTGCTGGTGGAGCAGGACATCGGCAAGGCGCTGGCGGTGGCCGACCGCGTCTACTGCATGATGGAGGGCCGGGTGACGCTGGTCGCCAAGGCGGCCGATGTCACGCGCGAAGAAATCCATTCCGCCTATTTCGGAGTGGCGGCATGACGAGGCAGCCCTGCATGCCCGCGCAATTTTCCCGCCGCCTGATGACGGGGGCGCGGCGATGATCTGGCTGGACACCCTCGTGCAGGGAATGCTGCTGGGCGGGCTCTATGCGCTGTTCGCGGCGGGGCTGAGCCTGGTCTTCGGCATCATGCGGCTGGTGAACCTCGCCCATGGCGACCTTATCGTCTTTGCCGCCTATCTGGTGCTGATGGGCGTCACGCTGCTTGGCCTGTCGCCCTGGGTCGCCGCGCTCATCGCCATGCCGGTGATGTTCATGCTTGGCTGGCTGCTGCAGGCCGCCGTGCTGAACCGGGTGCTTGGCAAGGATATCCTGCCGCCGCTTCTCGTCACGTTCGGCCTGTCGGTTGCTCTGCAGAATGGGCTGCTCGAAGCCTTTTCCGCAGACAGCCGGCGCATTCCGGCAGGCGCGCTGGAGGGGGCCTCGCTCGATCTCGGGCTGGTCACGGTGGGCGTGATGCCGCTGATGACCTTTGCGTCCGCGATCTGCGCCATCGTGGCCTTGAACGGGCTCTTCTATCACACCGCCCTCGGCCGTGCCTTCCGCGCCACCTCGGACGACGCCGTGACGGCGGGCCTGATGGGGATCGAGCCGAAACGGGTGTTCGCCATCGCCACCGGGATCGCGATGGTCGTGGTGACGCTGGCGGCGCTCTATCTCGGCATGCGGGCGAACTTCGATCCCTCGATCGGGCCGGCGCGGCTGATCTATGCCTTCGAGGCGGTGATCATCGGCGGCCTCGGCAGCCTGTGGGGAACGCTTGCGGGCGGGATCATCATCGGCGTGGCCCAGACGGCCGGCGCGGCGGTGAATCCGGAATGGCAGATTCTGGCGGGCCACATCGCCTTTCTGGCCGTGATGCTGCTCAAGCCGCGGGGCCTGTTCCCGCGCGCAGTGGATTGAGGGCGGCATGTATCGGCTGACAACCCGCACCCGCGCCGGAACTGCCACGGAGATCGCCGTGATTGTTCTCGTCGTGGCCGGGCTCGCCTTGCCCGCCGTGACCTCGCGCGGTGTCATACAGGACCTGTTCTTCATTCTCACCATGCTGACGCTGGCGCAGATCTGGAACCTGCTGGCGGGCTATGGCGGTCTCGTCTCGGTGGGTCAGCAGGCATTCGTCGGCATCGGCGCCTATGCGATGTTCGCTGGCGTGATCCTGCTCGGCTGGAACCCGGTTGCCGCGATCCTGCTGGGCGGCCTTGCGGCGCTGGCTCTGGCCGTTCCCACGGCCTTCTTCGCCTTCCGCCTGCAGGGTGCTTACTTCGCCATCGGCACCTGGGTGATCGCCGAGGTGACGCGGCTGCTGATCGCGCAATGGAAGGCGCTCGGCGGCGGCACCGGCACCTCGCTGCCACGCGAGGCGACCAGCAACATCATGGGCACGGATGCGATCCGGACGCTGTTCGGCGTGCGCGAGGCGGCCGCCCGCGACATTCTCGCCTATTGGCTGGCGCTGGCGCTGGCCGTGGCCGTCACCGGCTGCATCTACTGGCTGCTGCGCAGTCGCCTCGGGCTGGCGCTGGCGGCCGTGCGCGACAATGTCGATGCGGCCCAGGCGGTCGGCGTCGATGTCGGGCGGCTCAAATGGGCGGTGTTTCTAATCGCCGCGGCCGCCACCGGACTGACCGGCGCGCTGATCTTCGTGCAGACGGCCCGCATCTCGCCGGAGGCGGCCTTCGCCGTCACCGACTGGACGGCCTATGTCATCTTCATCGTCGTCATCGGCGGCATAGGCACCATCGAGGGGCCCATCGTCGGGGTGCTGGTGTTCTTTGCGCTGCGTTCGGCGCTGGCCGACTACGGCAGCTGGTACCTGATGACACTCGGCCTCGCCGCCATCGCGGTGATGCTGTTCGCACCGAAGGGGCTGTGGGGGCTGATTTCGGCCCGCACCGGCCTGCACCTGTTTCCGGTCCGCCGCAGGCTGGCCGGTCCGAAGATCGAGGGAGGAATTTGATGGCGGATATCGAAACCGACGTGCTGATCGTGGGCACGGGCCCGGCCGGCTCGGCCACGGCGGCACTTCTCGCCAGCTCCGGCGTCGCCAACATGGTCGTGAACCGCTACCGCTGGCTGTCGAATACGCCGCGTGCCCACATCACCAACCAGCGCACCATGGAAGTGCTGCGCGACCTCGGGCCGGAGGTCGAGGCCGAGGCCGTGATGCACGCCTCGCCGCAGGAGCTGATGGGCGAGAACGTGTTCTGCGAAAGCCTGGCCGGCGAAGAGCTTGGCCGGATGAAAAGCTGGGGCACCGACCCGCTCTCCAAGGCTGAACATCTCCAGTCGTCGCCGTCCTTCATGAACGATCTGCCGCAGACCTTCATGGAGCCGATCCTGTTCAAGACGGCGTGCGCGCGCGGCACGCAGGCGCGCATGAGCACCGAATATGTCAGCCATGTCCAGGATGCGGACGGCGTCACCACGACCTGCCGCGACAGGCTGTCGGCCAGGGACTTCACCGTGCGGTCGAAGTTCCTCGTCGGCGCCGATGGCGGCAACTCGCTGGTGGCCGAGCATCTGGGCCTGCCTTTCGAGGGCAAGATGGGCGTCGGCGGGTCGATGAACATCCTGTTCCGGGCCGATCTTTCGAAATACGTCGCGCACCGGCCAAGCGTCCTCTACTGGGTCATGCAGCCCGGTGCCGATGTCGGCGGGATCGGCATGGGTCTCGTTCGCATGGTGCGGCCGTGGAACGAGTGGCTCATCGTCTGGGGCTACGACATCAACCAGCCGCCGCCCGATGTGACGCCCGAACTGGCAACCGGCGTCGCGCGCCAGCTGGTCGGAGATCCCGAGCTCGAGATCGAGCTCCTGGGTGCCAACACCTGGACCGTGAACAACTGCTTCGCCACGCACATGCAGAAGGGGCGGGTGTTCATCATGGGCGACGCCGCGCACCGGCATCCGCCCTCGAACGGGCTTGGCTCCAACACGTCGATCCAGGACGGGTTCAACCTCGCCTGGAAACTCGCCAAGGTCGTCAAGGGGCAGGCGGGGATCGGGCTGCTGGACAGCTACTCGGCCGAGCGTGCGCCGATCGCGCGCCAGATCGTGACGCGCGCGAACCAGTCGATCGCCGAGTTCGGCCCGATCTTCGAGGCGCTCGGCATGGATGGCGGCGTGGATCACGACAAGATCCAGAGGAACATGGAGGCCCGAGCAGACGCTAGCCCGGCGGCCGAAGCGCAGCGCGAGGCGCTGCGCAAGGCCATCGCCTTCAAGAAATACGAGTTCGACGCCCACGGCGTCGAGATGAACCATCGCTATGCGTCGGGCGCCGTGGTGACCGACGGCCACCCCGAGCCGGCTTTCGAGAAGGATCGCGAGCTGCACTATGCGCCCACGACCTGGCCCGGCGCGCGCCTGCCGCATGTCTGGGTGTTCGAGCGCGCGGGCAGGAAGCTCTCGACACTCGACCTTTGCGGACATGGCGAGTTCACGCTGTTGACCGGCATTGGCGGCGAGGCGTGGCTCGCCGCCGCGGAAATGGTCGCCGCGGAACTCGGTCTGCCGATCCGCACCCATGTGATCGGCCCGCGCCGCCCGATCGAGGACCATACCGGCGACTGGGCGCGCGCACGCGAAATCCGCGACTCCGGCTGCCTGGTGGTGCGCCCCGACCATCACGTCGCCTGGCGTTCCGAAACGCTGGCGGCCGATCCGGCGACCGAGCTGCGCCGCGTCTTCAAATCCGTTCTGGCGCGCTGAGGAGGATCCCATGACCGACGAACACGAACACGGCTATTTCACTGAAGCCAACTCGGCCGAAGTCGTCGTGGCGCGCAACAAGAACGCCAAGGACCAGCGGCTCGGCCAGGTCATGGAGGTCATCACCCGCAAGCTGCACGAGGCGGTGAAGGAGATCGAGCCGACGCAGGAGGAATGGTTCGAGGCGATCATGTTCCTGACGCGGACGGGCCAGATCTGCAACGAGTGGCGGCAGGAGTACATCCTGCTGTCGGATATCCTCGGCGTCTCGATGCTGGTCGACGCGATCAACAACCGCAAGCCGTCCGGCGCCTCGGAATCCACCGTGCTGGGGCCATTCCATGTCGCCGACGCGCCCGAACTGCCGATGGGCTCGAACATCTGCCTCGACCAGAAGGGCGAGCCGATGTTCGTGCATGGCCGCATCCTCGACACCGAGGGCAACCCGATCGCTGGCGCCAAGATCGATGTCTGGCAGGCCAATGACGAGGGCTTCTACGATGTGCAGCAGAAGGGCATCCAGCCCGACTTCAACCTGCGCGGCGTCTTCCGCACCGGTGCGGACGGACGCTACTGGTTCCGCGGCGCGAAGCCCAAATACTACCCGATCCCGGATGACGGGCCGGTCGGCAAGCTGCTCGGCGCGCTGGGGCGCCACCCCTATCGCCCGGCGCATCTCCACTACATCGTCGAGGCCGAGGGTTTCGACGCGCTGACCACGCACATCTTCGATCCGGACGACCCGTATATCGATACGGACGCCGTCTTCGGGGTGAAGCAGAGCCTGCTCGCCGAGTTCCGCAAGGTCGAGGATGCCGAAGCCGCGGCGAAGGCCAAGGTTGCCGCGCCGTTCTACGACGTCGAGTTCGATTTCGTGCTTTCGCGAAAGAAGAAGTGACCCCCGCGCCGTGGGTGCCGCGAAGGCGCCCGCACGCAGGTCGGTATCGCGTAAAAATGGGAGGAAACTGATGGCCGCACTTCAGAAGATGTTCGATGTCAGAGGCAAGTCGGTGATCGTCACCGGTGGCGCCAGCGGCATCGGCCAGGCCTATGCAGAGATCATGGCCGAGCATGGCGCGAAGGTCTGCATCTTTGACCTGAACCCCGCCGGGCTGGACAAGACCGTCGCCACGATCAGGGCCGCGGGCGGCGATGTCTGGGGCCAGGTCGTCGATGTCGGCGACCGCGCGGCGATGGCCCAAGCCTTCGACAAGGTGGCCGACAAGGCGGGCTCGATCGATGTCGTGTTCGCCAATGCCGGGATCGACGCCGGACCGGGCTTCAACAGCCCGACCGGCGAGAGGAACCCCGAGGGCGCCATCGAGAACCTGGCTGACGAGCACTGGGACAAGGTGATCGAGATCAACCTGACTTCGGTCTACACCACCATCAAGCATGCCGTCCGGCACATGAAGCCGAATGGCGGCGGCCAGATCATCGTCACGTCGTCCATCGCCTCGCTGATCAACGAGAGCATCGTGGGCACGCCCTACATGCCCGCCAAGGCCGCGGTGAACCATCTCGTGCGCCATATGGCGATGGAACTCGGCGCCTACAACATCCGCATCAACGCCATTCTGCCCGGCCCGTTCATCACCAACATCGCCGGTGGCCGGCTGCGCAATCCGGCCGACCGCCAGGCCTTCGAGGCCCAGTCGCTCGTCGGCCGCATCGGCGATCCGGAGGAGATCAAGGGGCTGGCGCTATACCTGGCGTCGCCCGCCGCGTCCTACGTCACCGGCTCGCTGATCGTCATCGATGGCGGCTCGCTGCTGCGCATGACTTGAAGGAGCTTTGAACCGACGCCGGTCTCGTCGAGGGGACGGGCCGGATTAACCCAGGGAGGAAATGACATGACCTACTACAACAGACTCGTGAAATCGGGTTTGCCCAGCCGCCGGACCGTGCTGAAGGGGATTGGGGCCGGTGTTGCGGCCGCCAGTACGCTGGCCATGCCGCGCTATGTGCGCGCCGCGACCGCTGGCAAGATCAAGCTTGGCTATCTCAGCCCCACCACCGGTCCGCTCGCCCTCTTCGGCGAGACGGACGGCTACACCTTGCAGAAGATCCGCGCCCTGCTCGGCGGCCAGCTGCAATGCGCCAACGGCAATACCTACGAGATCGAGATCCTCGATCGCGACAGCCAGTCCAATCCGAACAAGGCATCGGAAATCGCCGGCAACCTCATCCTGAACGACGAGGTGCACCTGCTCGTTCCGGCTTCGACCACCGACACGATCCTGCCCGCGGCCGAACAGTCGGAACTCTATGAGACGCCGTGCATCTCCTCGGGCGCGCCCTGGCAGGCCGTGATCATGCCGCGCGGCGGCGGCAAGCAGACCTTCGACTGGACCTACCATTTCTTCTGGGGTCTCGACGAAGCGCTGAATACCTTCGTCGGGCTCTGGAACCATCTGGAGACCAACAAGAAGGTCGGGATGCTGTTTCCCCAGAACGTCGACGGCGAGACCTGGGGCAATGACGAATACGGCCTGCCGGCGCCGACCCGCAAGGCCGGCTACGACGTCGTCGTGCCCGGCTACTTCCAGCCGCGCACCAATGATTTCTCCGCCCAGATATCCGAATTCAAGAAGCAGGGTTGCGACATCATCGGCGGCATCACCTATCCGGACGATTTGAAGACCTTCGTCACCCAGTGCAACCAGCAGGGCTTCAAGCCGAAGGCGGTCACGGTGGCGGCGGCGCTGCTGTTCCCAGGCGGTGTCGAGGCGATGGGTCCGCTCGGCGCCGGCATGTCCTCCGAGGTGTGGTGGACGCCGGCCTTCCCGTTCAAGTCGTCGCTGACCGGGCAGGTCAGCCGCGACATCGCCGACCAGTGGGAAGCCGATGCGAAGCGGCAGTGGACGCAGCCGCTGGGCTATTCGCATGCCTTGCTCGAGGTCGCGCTCGACATATTGAAGCGCTCCTCCAATCCGCTCGACCGCCAGGCCAACCGCGACGCGCTGGTCGCCACCGATCTGCAGGCGCTGGTCGGCCACATCAAGTTCGACGGTTCGCCGCACAAGAACATCTGCAAGACGCCGATCTTCGGCGGCCAGTGGGTGAAGGGCGAGAAATGGCCCTACGACCTGAAGATCGTCGACAACACGGTCAATCAACTCTTCGCGCCCCAACAGGCGATCAAGCCGATCGCCTGGTGACATGAGCAGGGACGCGGAAGGATCCATGGATAGGGCAATCCTGCTGACGGCGCGCGGCGTGTCGAAGTCCTTCGGCGCCGTCCGCGTCCTGCATGAGGTGAGTTTCGACGTGCATCGGGGCGAGGTACTGGGCATCCTCGGCCCGAACGGGGCGGGCAAGACGACGCTGTTCAACATGATCAGCGGCGATTTGAAGGCATCCGGCGGCGAGATCCAGCTCGGCGACACGGCGCTGCGCGGCGAGCCGCCCTTCCGTCGCTGCCAGATGGGAATCGGACGGACCTATCAGATCCCGCGTCCTTATTCCGGCATGACCACCTTCGAGAACCTGCTGGTCGCCGCCGCGTTCGGCGGCGGCCGGTCGGAGAAGCAAAGCTATGCTTTCTGCGCCCAGGTGCTGCGCGATTGCGAGCTTTCCGACAAGGCCAATGTCTCAGCCGGCGCCCTGACGCTGCTCGACCGCAAGCGGCTGGAACTGGCGCGCGCGCTGGCGTCGGATCCGAAGCTGCTGCTGCTGGACGAGATCGCGGGCGGGCTGACCGACGATGAATCGAAAGCGCTGGTGGCGCTGGTGCGCCGCATCCGCGACCGCGGCATCACCATCGTCTGGATCGAGCACGTACTGCACGCGCTGCTGGCGGTGGCGGACCGGCTGTTGGTGCTGAACTTCGGCGAGAAGATCGCCGAAGGCGTGCCCGCCGAAGTGATCGCGCTGCCCGAGGTCCAGCGCGTCTATATGGGGATCGAGGCATGACGGCCGTTCTTTCCACCCACGGGCTGCTGGCCCGCTATGGCGATTTCCAGGCGCTCTACGGCATCGACATCGAGCTGCACCAGGGTGAGGCCGTGGCCCTGATCGGCGCCAACGGGGCAGGCAAGTCCACCCTCCTGCGTTCGATCATGGGCCTGCTCCCGGTTGGGCGCGAGATGGTGCGGCTGCACGGCGACCCTGTCGGTGGTACCGCGACCGACCGCATGGTGCAGAAGGGCGTCGCCATCGTGCCGGAGGGCCGCCGCCTGTTCACCGGCATGTCGGTCGAGGACAATCTGCGCGTCGCCATCGACCAGGCCGCGCGCATGGGCGCCAAGGGCGGATGGACGCTGCCACGGCTGCACCAGCTGTTCCCGATCCTCAAGGAGAAGGCCCGCACGCAGGTGCAGAGCCTCTCGGGTGGGCAGCAGCAGATGGTGGCCATCGGCCGCGCGCTGCTGTGCCAGCCGCGCGTGCTGCTTTGCGACGAGATCAGCCTCGGCCTTGCGCCCAAGGTGATCCGCGAGATCTATGCCGCCTTGCCCGAAATCCGTGCCACCGGGACGGCGATGATCGTGGTCGAACAGGATGTCGGCCTCGCCCGGACCGCCTCGGACCGTCTCTACTGCATGCTGGAGGGGCGCGTGACCCTGACCGGCAGGTCGGCCGAAATCACGCGCGAGCAGATCGGCAAAGCCTATTTTGGAGCGGGCCATGGAGTGGTTTGACGCCTTGGTGCAGGGGATCCTGCTGGGCGGCATGTATGCCCAGTACGCGCTCGGCATGGCGCTGATGTTCGGCGTCATGCGCATCGTCAACATCAGCCATGGCGATCTGGTGATCCTGCTGTCGCTGATCGGCATCTCGATGGCCACGGCCTGGGGCCTGGGACCGCTGCCTGTGCTGATCGTGTTGGTGCCGCTCGCGGTGCTGATGGGCTGGGTGCTGCAGAAGGCCGTGCTGAACCGGGTGGTGGGCAGCGACCCGCTGCCTTCGCTGATCGCGACCTTCGGACTGTCGATCGCGCTGCAGAACCTGATGCTGCAGATCTGGTCCGCGAACAGCCGGTCGCTGCCCGGACATGGGATCGAGAGCCAATCCATCGAGATCGGCAGCGTCTATGTCGGCCTGCTGCCGCTGATCGTGCTGGCGGTCGCCACGGGCCTGACCTGGGGCCTCGATCTGACATTGAAGCGCACGCGCTTCGGCCGGGCGCTGCGCGCCGCGTCGGCCGATGTCGAGGCTGCGGCGATGACCGGCATCAACCCGCGCGCCGTCTATGCGATGGCGACGGCGGCGGCGGTCGGCATCCTGGGCTTTGCCGCCGTCTTCCAGGCGCTGCGGTCGACCGTCGCGCCGGCCGATGGACCGGCCCAGCTGATCTACGCGTTCGAGGCGGTGATCATCGGCGGCATGGGGACGGTATGGGGCGCCTTCGTCGGCTCGATGGTCCTCGGCATCTCGCAGGCCATTGGCTTCCGCATCGATCCGGGCTTTGGCGTGCTCGCCGGACACATCGTCTTCCTGATCGTGCTGGCGACCCGCCCGCAGGGCCTGTTCGGAAAGGCATTGACATGAGTGCGATCCCCTATGTGGAAACCGAGGCGCCCGAAGTCCTGGTGCAGCGCCAGACCCGCTCCGGTCGCGTCGCGATGACGCTGGCGGTGCTGGCGATGATCGCTGTCGCGGCCATGCCGTGGTGGGCCTCGACCGGCACGATCCGCTCGATCCTGGTGTTGTGCTGCTACATCGCCGTCGCGCAGATGTGGAACCTGCTCGCCGGCTATGCCGGCCTTGTCTCGGTGGGCCAGCACGCCTTCATGGGCGCGGCCGGCTATGCGCTTTTCGTGTTGGCGCAGACTTACGGCATCAATCCGTTCGTGGCGGTCTTCATGTCACTGCTGGTGCCGGCCGCACTTGCCGTGCCGATCTACCTTTTGCTTCATCGCCTGGATGGCCCGTATTTCTCGATCGGCACATGGGTGGTGGCCGAGGTCTTCCGGCTGACCGCCTCGAACCTGCCGCTGGTCAATTCCGGCGCGGGCATGTCGCTGCGCGTGATGAAGGATTATTCGGCCTTCGAGCGCAATGTCGCCATGTCGCTGCTCTGCGCCGGCATGCTGCTGGTCACGCTGGGCGGCAGCTACTGGCTGCTTCGCTCGCGCTTCGGCCTTGCGCTGATCGCCATGCGTGACAATCCGGTTGCGGCAGCCAGCCAGGGCGTGAATGTCGCAAAGCTGCGCTTCCTGGTCTATGTCGCGTCGGCGGTCGGCTGCGGCCTTGCGGGCGCGATCTATTTCATGGCGCAGCTGCGGATCACGCCGGGTTCGGCCTTCGACCCGATGTGGGCGAATGTGGCGATCTTCATCGTCATGGTCGGCGGGATCGGCTCCATCGAGGGCGTTCTGATCGGATCCCTGATCTTCTTCATCGCCGACCGCTGGTTCGGTGAATACGGCGCAACCTATTTCGTCGTCCTCGGCCTGATGACGCTGCTGGTGGCGCTCTACGCCCGCACGGGCATTTGGGGCCTGATCTCGAAACGGTGGGATGCGCCATGGTTCCCGATCCGACGCAAGCTCGTCGATCCGGACCGCTGAGAGGGAGGTTCTTATGAAAGCAGCCATCTTTGACACGGTCGGCAGTCCGCTGCGCGTCGGCACGGTGCCGGACCCGACGCCGGCGCCCGACGAGGTCGTCCTGCGTGTCGCCGCTTGCGGCATCTGCGGCAGCGACCTGCACATCACCGAGGATCCGGTGCCTTTCGGCATCGGCGGAGGCTTCGTTCTCGGTCATGAATTCGCCGGTGACATCATCGCGCTGGGATCACGCGTGGCGGGCCTTGGGGTCGGTGATCGTGTCGCCGTCGTGCCGATGCGCGGCTGCGGGCACTGCCAGGCCTGCAGGCGCGGCGATCCAGGCCGCTGCCCCGACATGGTGCTGATTGGTGGCGGCTATGCGCAATACGCGGCCGTCACCGCGCGCCAGTGCCATGTCTTGCCCGAAGAGGTGGCACTGGAGGACGGCGCGCTGGCCGAGCCGCTCTCGGTCGCGCTGCACTGCATCGTGCGCTCGGGCATGAAACCGGGAGACCGGGTCGTGATCCTGGGTGCCGGACCGATCGGCCTGCTCGTCGCCTTCTGGGCGCGGCGGATGGGGGCGTCGTGCGTGGTCGTGGCCGATATCCACAGCCATCAGCGCGACCGCGCGCTGGCGCTTGGCGCGACCGGGTTCGCGCTATCGGGCAACAGGCTGGCCGAGAACCTTGCCGATCTCTGCGGCGGTGCGCCTGATATCGTCTTCGAATGCGTCGGCAAGCGCGGTCTCATCGACGCGGCGGTCAAGGCGGTCCGGCTGCAGGGCACGGTGGTCGGCGTCGGGCTGTGCATCGGCGGCGACGAATGGGACCCGTTCGTCGCGCTGACCAAGGAAGTAAACCTGCTGTTCTCGGTCTTCTTCCATCAGCGCAACGAGTTCGGCGTCGCCCTCGATGCGCTGCGCGGCGGACCTTTCGCGCCGCAGGCGCTGATCACCGATCGGATCGACCTCTCGCCGGTTCCGCAGGTTTTCGAGAGCCTTCGCCGCCGTACCACGCAGTGCAAAGTGCTGATCCAGCCCGACCTTGTCTGAGGAGGAATAAGAATGACCGTTCAGTTCGAAACGCTCGACTACGATGTCGGCGGCATAAAAACGGTGGTGAAGGCCATCGGCAAGGGCAAGCCCGTGCTGTTCCTGCACGGTGCCTCGACGCTGGAAGGTTTCGACTTTGCAGCAGGTCTCGCCGACCGGTTCCGCGTTCTGTGCCCCAGCCATCCGGGCTTCGGCTTTTCGGGTGCCGCGCCGCATGTGGCTGGGATGTCCGACATGGTTCTACACTATCTGAACCTGCTCGATGCCCTGAAACTGTCGGAAAAACCTCATCTCATCGGCTTTTCCATGGGCGGCTGGATGGCGACGGAGCTGGCCGGCCTTGCCCGCGAGCGCTTCGACAAGGTGGTGCTGGTCGCGCCGGCAGGGCTCAACGATCCCGCGCACCCGGCCACCGATCTGGGCGCGGTCGCGCCGCAGGAACTGCCGGCCTTTCTGTCGCATGACGTCTCGGTGGCGTTTCGCTATTTCCCCGACGGCTCCGACCCGGCCTTTGCGGAGGCCTTCGGCGCCGACCGCGCCCGCGAAGGCGAGACGCTGGGCCGCCTGCTGGCGCCATTCGGCATGGGCCACCCCAATCTGCGCCGCTTCCTGGCGCGCATCACCAATCCGGCGCTGGTCGTCTGGGGCACCAAGGACCGTCTGCTACCGGCCAGCCAGGCGCCACTCTTCGTCGCGGCGCTCCCGGACGCACGCCTGATCCTGGTCGAGGATGCCGGCCATTTCGTCATGCAGGAAAAACCAGAAACGCTGAACAAGATCGGCGACTTCCTCGCCGGCTGATCACATTTCAAACAAGGAGGAGAAAACGATGAACAAACCCATCAAGCATGGCTCATGGGGAACGACCGTCGACCATCGCGACCTGCTGGAGAAGATCGCCGAGATCGGGCCGATCCTGGAAGCCAATGCCGCCGCCGACGAGGAGAGCGGCGAACTGACCCAGGCTACGTTCGAGGCGCTGAAGCCGCTGCGCATGTCGCATATCTTCGCCGCCGAGAGCCTTGGCGGCGCGCAGTTGCCACCCACGCAGGGCCTTGAGCTGATCGAGGCGATCACCTGGCATTCGGGATCGGCGGGCTGGGTTTCGATGGTGCATTGCTGCATCGGCGCGATGTCGGCGGCCTTCCTGCCGGACAGTGCGGTCGCGCGGCTTTTCGCGCCGGGCACCGACAACCGTTTCTCGGGGCAGGGCGCGCCGCTGGGCATGCTGAAGAAGGTCGACGGTGGCTATCGGCTGAACGGCAAGTGGAGCTATGGCAGCGGTTTCAGCCACGCCACCTACAGCCACAGCGCCGCCTTCGTCGATGACGGCACCGGCAAGCCCGCCAAGGACGAGAACGGCAATGTCATCGTCATGTGCGCGCATGCGCCGATTTCCGAGCACAAGCAGCTCGGCAATTGGGACGTGCTGGGCCTCGGCGGCACCGGCTCCATCGACTATGCGGCCGAGGAGGTCTTCATCGCCGACGATCTCGTCTTCCCGATCCTGACCGCGCCGCCGCTGCGCCAGAAGGAGTTCTTCAGCCTCGGTGTCGTGGGCCTCGCCGCCATCGGCCATACCGGCTGGGCTCTCGGTGCCGGCCGGCGGATGCTGGACGAGATCGCCAAATTCGCCCGCTCGAAGTCGGGCCGCGCCGGGCTGATCGGCGAGAGCGAGAAGTTCTGGCACGACTATGGCCGCGCCGAGGCCCGCTATCGTGCCGCCCGCGCCTTTGTCTTCGAAACCTGGCGCGACGTCGAGGCGACGGTCGAGGCCGGCAACAGGATGTCGACGCGGCAGATCAGCCTTGTGCATCTGGCCAAGTCCGAGATTCACGAAGTTGGCGTCGATATCTGCAACTTCGCCTACCGCGCAGGTGGCGGTGCGTCGCTGCGCGCCGGTGTGATCCAGCGCACCTTCCGCGAGATGATGGTGGCGGCCAACCACTTCACGATCGCGCCGTCGATCGTCACCTCGGCCGGCCGCGACATCGGCGGCATGTGGAGCGACCGCGTCTGGCAGTTCTACGACCTGATCGAGAAGAAGTAGTCCGAAGGGCCGGGCGGGTGGACACCGCCCGGCCGCCTTTCCACGCAGCAGAAGAGACATGTCGATGAACGCGCCGCATCCGATGACCAACGCCTTTCGCGAAGCCTTTCGCCGCCATCCGGCGGGCGTCGCCGTGATCACGGCCGACCCCGGCGACAGACCGGTGGCGATGACCGTGTCCTCGCTGATCTCGGTGAGTGCCGCGCCGCCGGTCGTCGCCTTCTCGCTATCGATGAAATCGACCTCGTCCGAGCCCCTGCTGCGGGCCGAGACCATGGTGATCCACCTGCTCCGCTTCACCGATATCGACCTGGCGCAACTCTGTGCGTCGAGCGGCGCGGAACGCTTCCCGCCCGGGGGCGCCTGGGCGCGGCTGCCCACGGGCGAGCCGCGCTATACCGGCGTTTCGACCTGGTTTCGCGCACGCCGGCTCGGCCTGTTGCCGATCGAGGGTGCGACGCTGGTCGCGGCGGAGCTGCTGGAAGGCGAGGTGCAGCCGGACGAGGTCCCTCCTGAGGCGCATTCGCTGGTCTATCTCGACCGTCGTTGGCATCGCCTGCACAAGGAACTGGACGGCGTGGCCGAGCTGCTCGATACGTCCCGTTTTCTGTAAGCCCGCCTGTGCGCGAGGCGGGCTCAAAATATCGCTCGACGAAATGGCGAGTGGCCATCGCGCTGCCGGAAGGGCTGCCACCCGCCGCGGGTGATCCCTGCGTTAATTTGGGTTCCCCAGGCCGTTTTTCTTACGCCACGCCTCATACTCTGCGCGGGCGTCGTCATGCAGCGGATAATAGCGTTGCAACGGGGCGCCCTGGAGGAGCTTCTCGCGTGAGAACTCTTCCCAGTCATGATGCTTCTTCGCCTCTTCGATGACCTTTGCGGCCATTGCGACAGGAACCACCACGACGCCATCATCGTCGGCAACGATGATGTCGCCGGGGATCACCGTGACACCGCCGCAGGCAATCGGAACGTTGACGGCATTGGGATAGATGCTGGTCTGCACATGATAGTTCGGCGTCCAGCCGCGCAGCCATAGCGGCAGGTCGAGCTTCTCGACATTGGGCCTGTCGCGCATGCATCCATCGATGACGATGCCCGCGCCGCCTCTGCCCTTGAAGTAGGTGGACATCATATCGCCGAAGACACCCGAGCTCATGTCGCCGCGCGCGTCGACCACGACCACGTCGCCGTCCTGGGCGTGATAGAGCACGTGCCGATGCAGTTGCGTCTCCGGATCGGCATATTCTCCCTCGTTGAAGAGATCCGGCCGCTGCGGCAGGAACTGCAGCGTCAGCGCCGGCCCGACGATCGACTTGCCGTGGTTCTGCGCCACCGGTCCGACCATATGCGGATTGCGGAAGCCCATGTGGCCGAGCGTGCCGGCAACGGTCGCGGCGCCGATCTCCCTCAGTCCCTCGATCAGGTCCTTGGGCGGCCGGATGATGTCGGAGGTATGCGTCATGGTGGACTCCGGTTGAAATTGAACTACCAGTTGGTGACAGAACCATCGCGGCGCTTGAGGTGGGGCGCTTCCCAGAAGCGGAAGCTCTGCGCCTGGATCGCCGCCTCATTGACCTCGACGCCGAGCCCCGGCAGATCGCCGACCGGATAGGCGGGGCCGTCGAGTTGCGGTTGCACGGGGAAGAACTCGGAACTGTCGAAACCCAGCTTTCTTTCCGGCACCCTGGTCTCGAGCCAGGCGAAATTGGGGACCGCGGCGGCGAGATGCACGGTCGCGGCCGTGCACACCGGGCCGAGCGGATTGTGCGGCATCAGGTCGACATAGTGCGCCTCGCTCCAGCCAGCGATCTTCATCGCTTCGGTGAGCCCGCCGACATTGCAGACATCGAGCCGGTTGAACTGATGGATGCCGCGCTCGATGTAGGGCAGGAACTGCCACTTGCTGGCAAATTCCTCGCCGATGGCGAACGGGATGTCGGTCATCGTGCGCAGGGATTCGTAGGCTTCCGGGGTTTCGTCGCGTATCGGTTCCTCGAGGAAATCGAGCACGCCGCGGCCGAGCTTGTTGCAGAAGCTCGCCGCCTCGGCCACCGACAGCCGATGATGATAGTCGATGCCGAGGACGGCGTCGTCGCCCAGGGCCTCGCGGGCCTTGTTCAGCATCCGCGCGGTCACGCCGATCGACTCGCGCGGCTCGAAGATGTCCTTGCTGCTTTGCCCGGCGGGGAAGAAGCGGATCGCCTGCCAGCCCTGTTCGTACAATTCGCGGGCTCGTTCGATGGCAACATCGCCCTCGGCCTCGTCTCCGGTCGAGGCGAAAGTGGGGACGCGGTCGCGCTGCTTGCCGCCGAGCAATTCGTAGACCGGCACGCCCAGCGCCTTGCCCTTGATGTCGTGAAGCGCGATGTCGATGGCGGAAATCGCCGCCTGCAAAACGCGGCCGCCTTCAAAATACTGGCTGCGATAGGCCTCTTGCCAGATGCGGCCGATCTGCAGGGGATCGCGGCCGATGAGGAATTCGCGATAGTGTTCGACCGCGCCGGTCACGGCCCTCTCGCGGCCGCTCAAGCCGCTCTCGCCCCAGCCGAAGATGCCCTGGTCGGTCTCGACCTTCACCAGCATCTGGTTGCGCGTTCCCACCCACACCGGGTAGGGCTTGATCGCGGTGATCTTGAGCTTCGTCGTCATCAACGCCCACGTCCCAAACGCCTGTCTCAGGCGGCCTCGAGAGCCATTTCAGTTTCGCCGTCGAACAGGTGCATCCGCTCCTGGTCGAACTCGAGCCAGATCTGCTCGTCAGGTTTGACGGCAATGTTGGGGGACACGCTGATGTTGACGATGGCGCCGGAGAGCAGCGCCTGCACGAAGGTGACGTCTCCGGTTGGTTCCACCGTATAGGCCTTGGCCGGAATGGCGCCGGGGACCGCGCTTTTGTGGAGTTTGATCGTCGAGTGTCGCGCACCGAGCACGATCTTCCTGGTGGTCGCACTCTGGGCCTTGCGCGCGTTGCGTTGCGACAGCTGGAGGCTCCAGCCTTCCGCGCTCTTCAGGACGGTGTCGCCGTTTGCCATCGATGCCTCCAGCGGAATAAGGCTCATCGCCGGGCTGCCGACGAAGCTGGCGACGAACATGTTGGCGGGATGCGCGAAAACCTGCGCCGGCGAATCATATTGCTGCAGATAGCCGCCGTTCATCACAGCCATCCTGTCCGCCATGGTCACGGCCTCGAGTTGGTCGTGCGTCACATAGACGATCGTCGCTTTGAGATCCTGATGGAATCGCTTGATTTCGGAGCGCATCTGCACGCGCAGCTTTGCGTCGAGATTGGAGAGCGGTTCGTCCATCAGGAACACCGCCGGATCCCGAACGAGCGCGCGGCCGAGTGCCACGCGCTGCTGTTGCCCGCCCGAGAGTTCGCGCGGCTTGCGCTCGAGCAACTGCGTCATGTCGAGCACCCGCGCCGCTTCCCGGACCTTCTTGTCGATCTCGGCCTTGGGCAGCTTGCGCATCTGCAGCGGGAAGGCGAGGTTCATATAGACCGACTTTTGCGGATAGAGCGCGTAGTTCTGGAACACCATTGCGATGTCCCGGTCCTTGGGGTCGAGGTCGTTGACCACCTGGTCGCCGATGACGATGTCGCCAGATGTGATCGGGATCAGCCCGGCGATGAGGTTGAGCGTCGTCGTCTTGCCGCAGCCAGAGGGGCCGACAAGCGCGACGAACTCGCCGTCATTCACCGTCAGCGAAACCTCGTTGACGGCTTTGAAGCCGCCATAGGTCTTGACGAGATCTTTGAGGACCACATGGGCCATCGGCAACTCCCTAGTGCTTGACCGCGCCTTCTGTAAGGGCGCGTACGAAGTATCGTTGCAGGACGAGGAACAGCACCACGACGGGCACGCTCATCATGAAGCTGGCCGCCATCAGGCCTGGAAAGTCCGTCGTGTTTTCCGAGAAAAAGCGCTGGATGCCGACCGGCAGCGTCAACTGCTCGTTCTTGGAGAGGAAGGTGTAGGCGTAGATGTACTCGTTCCACGCGCCGATGAAGGAATAGATCGCCGTGGCGATGATGCCCGGCGTCGAGAGCGGCATGACGATCAGGATGAAGGCCTGGAACCGCGTTGCCCCGTCGATGCGCGCCGCCTGTTCGAGCTGCACCGGGATGTTGTCGTAGAAGCCCTTGAGCAGCCAGATCGCCAGCGGCAGACCGAAGGTGAGATAGGTGAGAACGAGCGAGCCATGCGTGTTCACCAGCCCGATCGCGCGCATCAGGATGAAGAGCGGCACGAGAAAGATCACCGCCGGGAACATGTTGCGAAGCAAGACGGTGAAGAACAGGAAGTTCCGGCCCGGGAAGGTGAAGCGCGAAAACGCGTAGGCCGCCGGAACCGCCACGATCACCGAAAGGACAGTCGTGGCGGTGGAGACAAAAAGGCTGTTCCAGAAGAAGCGGAGGAAGTCCTGGCCGACACTGTTCTGCGGATCGAGCAGCTTCTGGTAGCTGGCGAGGGTCGGTTGGTCAGGCCACCATTGCGGCGGGAATTGCATCGCGGCGAAGCCGGACTTGATCGAGGTGATCAGCATCCAGGCCATCGGCAACGCTGTGTAAAGCAACATGAACACCAGGAAGATGCGCCCGCCCCAGCGCCATCCGTCTATGCGTATGCGGCGAGGGGCCTGGCCTCGAGGGGGAGTCTCGGCAATCGTGCTCATGCGCCCCCATCCTTGCGGTCGTTGCCACTTAGCGCGCGGACGTAGAAGTAGCCCAACGTCATCAGGATGATGAACAGCAGCACCGAATAGGCCGATGCCACCCCCCAGCGCTGCCGGCCGAAGGCGAGCTCATAGATGTGGGTGATCCAGATATGCGATGCGTTCGACGGCCCGCCGCCGGTCATGATCCAGGGGATGATGAAGGAGTTGAAGTTGGCGACTGCCAGCAGCAGGATCGTCACTGTCGAGACATTGCTCAAATGCGGGAAGGTGACGTGCCAGAAGCGCTGCCACGCATTGGCTCCGTCGACCTTTGCGGCGCGCAGCAGCTGCTCGGGAACCGTCTGCAGGCCTGCCATCATCATGATCATGGCAAACGGAAATTCGCGCCAGATGTTGACGACGATCAGGGAGGGCAGCACCGTTGAGACGCTGTCGATGAAATTCGGCGGCCGGTCGGCCAATCCGAGGCCGACCAGCACCGCGCCGATGATGCCGAAGTCCGAGTGGTAGATCCACTTCCAGATATAGGAGGCGGCGACCGCGCTGATGACCCAGGGAATGATCAGAATGGCGCGCAGGACACCACGGCCGAAAAAGTCGCGGTGGAGCGCCAGCGCGGCGGCAAACCCCAGGACGAAGGAGATGACGGTGGATCCCACAGTCCAGATCAGCGTGTTCCAGGTGACCTTCCAGAACACCGCGCTGGTGAGGATGGCGGTGTAGTTGTTGAAGCCGATGAAGGTCTTGTCGCGAAGCTGCAGGCCAGGCGGCGTATTAAAGAACGACAGCTCGATCGTGTAGTAGATCGGATAGGCGATGACGACGAGCATCACGGCGATCGCGGGCAGCACGTACGCGTAGTCGGCGCGATGCTCCCAGATCTTGCGCAGCACGCCGGCTCCACCGGGTTGCAATCTTCGGCGAGCCTCGGCCTTGCCGGTCACGATCGTCACTTTGGCGTGCCCTTGTTCTTCGGAACGAACCGGCTGACCCTCGGAGCAGCCGGCTAAGATCGCAGGTCAGGCTCGGACTAGAGTCCGCCCATCAGGTCTTTCACCTTCTTGGCCGCGTCGTCCGCTGCCTGATCGACGGTCATCGCTCCGGTCAGGGCATTCTGCAGCATGTCCGGGATGATGATGTTCATGATCTCGGGAGATTGCGGCAGCGCCGGGAACGGGATGCCGTATGGCAGCATCGAGGTGGTGACATCGAGGAACTTGATCTTGTCCAGGCGCTCCTTCATCCATTTGGTCTTGAAGCCGTTGAGATTGCCCGGGTTCGAGCCGGCATAGGCCATCTTCAGCGACCATTCCGGGCTGGTCCACATGCAGATGATGGCCTTCGCGGCCGGTTCGTCCACCTTGCCGCCCTCGACATATTCGGGCTTCAGGATGTGGATGTTCGAGCCGCCGAACACGACCGCGCGCTTGCCGTCGGGGCCGGTCGGGATAAGGCCGTAGCGCATGTTGTCGATGACGGTCTGCGCCTTGTCCTTGTCGGTGCCGGTCGCCTTCTTCTGCAGGTCGAGCATGACGTTGTAGTCGGACGGGTGCGAGATCATCATGCCGAGCTGGCCGGCGAGGAACAGCGGCTGGTTGTCGGCCTGCTGGTTGGTGAGCGCCGAAACCGGAACCGACTTGTCGCGGACGTACATGTCGTAAGAGGCTTGCAGCGCCGCCTTGCTCTGCGGGCTGTCGAGTTCGATCTGCTGATAGGTCGGGTTCGCCTTGGCTTCGTCGAAGACGCCGCCGCCATAGGCCCACAACTGAGGCATGAAGCGATACGGGGTATTGCCGGCATTCTTGCGCGCCACGAGGCCGTAACCGGCAATGCCGAGCTTGTCGTGGATCTGCTTGGAATATTTGACGACGTCGTCCCAGGTTGCCGGAGCCTTGTCCGGATCGAGGCCCGCGCGCTTGAAGATATCGGCATTCCAGATGAACGCCATCGTTTCATTGTTGGTTGGAATGCCGTAGGTCACGCCGTCCCAGGTCACGGCCTTCATGGCGCCGGGCCAGAAATCATCCGTCGAATACCCTACATCCTCGGGCTTGAGCGGCTGCAGATAGCCCTTTGAAGCGAACTCGGTGCCACCCAGGATTTGCAGGCGGACCGCCATCGGCGCCGCATTGCCAAGGAGCGCCGTGCGGAATTTGTCCAGGAGATCGTTGTAGGTGAGGGCCTGTTCCTCGAGCTGGATGTTCGGATAAGTCTTGCGGAAGGTCTCGAAGAAATCCTTGTAGTACTGGCGCAAGAGATCGGGGTCGCCCTCGAACACGCCCTGATACCAGAAGGTCAGTCGCCCCTTGTAGTCGAGCGGGGTGACCTTGGCGCAATCGGCCGCCGTGTCAAATTCCTGCGTGCCCGCAATGGAGCGCACATATTCCGGCGACCACTTGCTCAAGTCGACCGGCGGAGCAGCCAGAGCCGGTGCGGACATCAACGATGCGATTAATGCAGTGGAGACAGTGCCGCGCAGGACGGCACCGCCGAGTGTGAACCTCGTCATAGGTATCCTCCAGGTTTCTCTCCCATGCCGCTCTGCATCGAGGCGAGCGGCTTTATTCGTCGACCGCGGGGACATCTCCTCAAATGTATCCCTTCGAGCGCTTTACACGTTTTCAGATCGCAGATTGGCTGTCAACGCAACAAATCGTACATTGTTTATGGAAATCGTGCGTGATATCGAAAAAGTCGTGTATTCATGGAAGGGGAACCGGCCTTGGCCGAAACGCGGGAATTCAAAGCAGAGCCACCCGAGGGGATCGATCCACTTGGGGCCTCGAGCGAGGGCGCCTCGCTTTATGAGCTGATCAGGGAGGACATCATCGAGGGCCGGCTCGCCGCCAACGAGCGGCTTGTGGTCACCGATCTGGCCCGGCGTCACGGCACCTCGACCAATCCCGTGCGCGAGGCCCTGCAACTGCTGCGTGGGGAAGGCTTTGTCACCTTTCTCCCCAATCGCGGGGCGCGCGTGCGGCCCATAGACCAGGATTTTGTCCGCGATATCTACGAGATCGGTGTGCTGATCGAGCCGGCCCTGACGCGATGGTTCGTGAGCATGGCCACCGACGAGGACATCGCCGAACTCGAACGTCTTCAAGGTCTGATCGAAGAGAACAACTTCGCCGACACGTTCAGGCACAGCGAGCTGGACACCGCCTTTCACACCGTGATGTACCAGCGGCACTACAACCGCCATGCCGCCGAGCTTTGGTGGAAGCATCGCGAAGTGCTGCGCGCCGTGAGCCGGCGTTTCAATTTCACGCTCGCCCGGCGTGCCGCGATCATTCGCGAGCACCGCGAACTCATCGCGCATGTGAAGGCGGGAAATGCCGACGAGGCAGCCGAACTCATCGCGCGCCATGTCGAGGGGTCCGGGCGGCATGTCCTCGAACACATGCGCGCGCGCAACGCCGCGCGGGCAGGGTAGAGCAATCGGCCCGGAACACCGCTCTTCGGGTCTTCCAGATAAAGGTAGTTGAGAGATGAAAATCACGAGCATTCGGCCGTGGCTGATCAAATCCGATGCTTCTTATTGGGGAGAGTACCTGTTCGTCGAAGTCACGACCGACGAAGGGGTGAGCGGCTGGGGAGAGATCACCACCACGACAAAGCTTGCCAACCGTGCGCTCTGCACGATCCTGCGACAGATCGGCGCCGCCGTGACCGGCGAGGATCCGGCGCGCATAGAGCACCTGTGGCACAAGATTTTCCGCAGCTTCACCTATATGGGCAGCCGCGGCGCCGCCGTCGAATGCGTGAGCGCCATCGACATAGCCCTCTGGGACATCCGTGGCAAAGTCCTCGGCAAGCCGATCTACGAGTTGCTGGGTGGACCGGTGCGCGAGGAAATCGCGCTCTACACCCATCCCAACCAGGCCAAATTCACCAGCAAGGAGGCTGTGGTCCGCGAAATCAGCGACATCGTCGAATCCGGGCACACAGGGCTCAAGTTCGACCCTTTTCCGCATCAGGGCCGCGGCGCCGATGGGCTGTCGCGCGAGCAGCGGGACGGCTATCTCGATGGCAGCATGACCCGCAAGGACGAGCGCGAAGCAGCCGAACTCACGGCTCTGATCCGCGAAACGGCAGGCCCCGACGTCGACATCCTCATCGATGCGCATGGCCGCTTCGACGTCCCCACCGCCATTCGCCTCTGCCGCAGCCTGGAGGAAACCGGCCAGATCGACTGGTTCGAGGAGCCCTGTCCGCCCGAAAGCCTCAACGCGCTCAAACAGGTTCGTGACAAGGTCAGCGCCCCAATCTCATGGGGCGAGCGCGGCCATACGAAATGGGATTTCGTGCCGGTGCTCGAGAACAAGCTCGCTGACTACATCATGCCTGACGTCACCTGGACCGGCGGCATTACCGAACTCAAGAAGATTTCCGCCCTGTGCGAAGCCTACTACATCCCGGTCTCGCCGCACGATGCCGCGGGGCCGATCAACGTGGTCGCGGGGGCGCAGGTGATGATGACCGTTCCGAACTTCTACAAGCTCGAAACGTCGGAGTGGAACCTGGGCAAATACGATCACCTCATCGACAGACCGCTCGATGTTTCGAACGGCAGCCTCAAGCTGACGTCGAAGCCTGGTCTCGGTGTTGAGATGAACCGCGACTACCTGCAAGCCCATGAGATCGAGCTGAGCTAGCAAGGCTCAACTTCGGCACGCGCCTGGGGCGACAAGCCCCCGACCAGAACGAGGACAAATCATGCCAAAAACGGGTGGAGCCGGCGAGGCTCTCAATCGGGTCAACACGAATTCCAAGCCATCCGACCTTCGCATCACCGACATGCGGGTGGCCGAAATCGTCGGCGCGCCGTTCACCTCGGCGCTGCTCAAGATCTATACCAACCAGGGCATCGTCGGGCTCGGCGAGGTGCGTGACGGCGCCAGCGCCACCTACGCGCTGATGCTGAAGAGCCGGCTGCTTGGCGAGACCCCTTGCGACATCGATCGCCTGTTTCGCCGCATCAAGCAGTTCGGCGGTCACGGCCGGCAAGGCGGCGGCGTCTCGGCGGTCGAGATCGCGTTGTGGGATCTCGCAGGCAAGGCCTATGGCGTCCCCATCTACCAGATGCTCGGCGGCAAGTTCCGCGATCAGGTGCGCGTCTATTGCGATACCGATGCCGAGAAACCGAGCGGCACCGAAACCGGAAAGCGCCTCAAGCAGCGCATGGACCGCGGTTTCACCTTCCTCAAGATGGACCTGGGCTTGATGCAGATCGCCCATGTCCCGGGCGCCGTGTCCGCGCCCGCCGGCGCACTCGAAGGATTTCATGCCAATCCGCGCGGCCGTGGCGGCACGCTCGAGGAGCGCAAGGCCCGCAATCTCGCCTACGACGCGCAGAACGTGCAGCACCCGTTCACCGGCCTGCATTTCACCGAAAAGGGGATCGACCTGCTCGAGCAGTACATCCACGAGGTTCGCGAGGTGATCGGATACGAGATCCCGCTCGCCATCGACCATGTCGGCCACATCTCGCTGCAGGACGGCATACGCCTGTCGCGCCGTATCGAGAAATACGTTCCAGCCTGGCTGGAGGATGTGATCCCCTGGCAACACACCGAGCAGTACCGGCAGTTGCAGGGGGCCACCACGGTGCCGATCTGCACCGGCGAGGACATCTATCTCAAGGAGGGCTTCGAGCCGCTGCTCAAGAGCGGCGGCCTTTCCGTCATCCACCCGGACCTGCTTACCAGCGGGGGCATTCTCGAGACCAAGAAGATCGGCGACATGGCGCAGGATCACGGCGTCGCCATGGCCATCCATATGGCCGAAAGCCCGATCGCCGCGATGGCCGCCGCGCATGTCGCCACCGCGACCGAGAACTTCATGGCGCTCGAATACCATTCCGCCGATGTCGACTGGTGGGACGATATCGTCACCGGCCTGCCCAAGCCGCTCGTCAAGGACGGCTTCATCACCGTGCCCGACAGACCGGGGCTGGGCATAGACGATGTGGTCGACGAGGTGATCAGCCAGCATCTGCAGCCCGGTGTCACGGGGATATGGCAATCCACCGAGCATTGGAACAATGAATATAGCTGGGACCGGACCTGGAGTTAGCCCAGACCCCCTGCCATCATTCCCGCCAGGCTCACAGGGCCAACCACCGACCATTCGTGTCGACCTCGCCCAAGGGAGAGGTGAAGAAAGAAACGGACGAAACCATGATCTACGAACTGCGTATCTATGACTGCCTGCCGGGCAGGCTGCCGGCTTTGCTCAAGCGCTTTTCCGACCAAACGCTGGCCATCTGGGAGAGGCATGGCATCCGCCAAGCCGGGTTTTTCACCACGGCGATCGGCGAAAACAGCAATCGCCTCACCTATTTCCTCGCCTGGGAATCGCTGGCCGAGCGTGAGGTGAAATGGTCGGCTTTCGTCACCGATCCGGCATGGCACAGGGCCCGGGACGAGTCTGAGCGCGACGGGCAGATCATTGCCAATATCAGCAGCCAGCTGCTCACGCCGACAGCTTTCTCGTCTGTGAACTAGGACTGCGCCATGAAGATCACCGACCTGCGCTGCGCCGTCATCGGGCGGCATCCCATCGTTCGCGTCGTCACTGACGAGGGTCTCTACGGTCTGGGCGAAGTCGAGTTCACAAAGACCTATCTCAAGCCCTTCGTGCTGCATTTCCGCGAGGCGCTGATCGGCGAGGATCCGACCGACGTCGAGCGGGTGATGCTGAAGATCCGCCAGCGCGGCTCGTTCAAGCCCTATGGCGCCGCCGTCTCCGCCATCGAGCACGCCTTGTGGGACATCGCCGGCAAGGCGGCGGGCGTGCCGGTCTACAAGCTGCTCGGCGGCAAGGTGCGCGACAAGGTACGCGTCTACAACGGCTCGATCCGCCGCAAGCGCGCCGGCGACCGGCCGGAGGATTACGCCGCCGACGCCAAATGGATGATGGAGCAGCCGCAGAATTTCTTCATGATCAAGCAGGGAATCTCGTTCCATTCCAACATGAAGGACAGCATCGAGGGCTTCCACTACGGCGTGACGCAGAAGAAGGCCGGCTATCACGGCGCCATGGATCAGGGCGTGATCAGCGAGCGCGGCTTCAATCACATGCTCGACTGCGTGATCGCGATGAAGGAGGTGCTGGGCGACAAGGTCAGCCTGGCGCTCGACTGCGGCCCGGGCTGGATGCTGCCCGATGCGATCAAGTTCGCCCGCGCCGTCGAGAAGTACAATCTGATGTGGCTCGAGGACATGCTGACCGGCGACTATGTGCCATGGGTCAATCCGCAGGCCTATCGCGAGCTGACCACCTCCACATCGACGCCGATCCATACCGGCGAGCAGATCTACCTCAGGCACAATTTCAAGGAACTGATCGAGACGCAGGCGGTGCGGGTGATCGGTCCGGACCCGGCCGATATCGGCGGCATTGCCGAGCTCAAATGGGTTGCCGAGCACGCCTATATGCACTCGATCCTGATGGCGCCGCACGGCACCGCGAACGGCCTGCTCGGCCTCGGCGCGCTGATCAATGTCTGCGCCACCTTGCCGGCAAATTACGTCGCGTTCGAATATCCCAGCGCCTCTGACCCGTGGTGGGAGGATCTGGTGATCGGCCTGCCGGCGCGGATCGTCAAGGACAGCATGGTGGACCTGCTGGAAGCGCCTGGCCTGGGGCTCGACATCGACGCCGAAGCGGCCAGGAAGTATCTCAGCGAAGAGGATGCGGGCTTCTTCGACTGAACCATCCTTCTTTCGCTCAACGTCGCCGGCATGCAGCCCAAGCTCCCCTTTCCATGTTGAGGTCGACCGCGCCGGGAGTAATAGTCGCGGCGGAGTTCGTGAGGAGGAAGAGATGACGCTCAACTTCGACCCGAGAGCGAAGGCCACGACGCTCTACCATGGCGAATTCCGGCCGATGTTCGTCGGCGGCAAGTGGGTCGCGGCGCGGTCCGGCGAGGAGATGCAGGCGCTGAACCCGGCGACGGGCGAGGTGCTGGCCACGGTGCCGCGCGGCGGGGCGGCCGATGTCGACGCGGCCGTGGCCGCCGCACGCGCGGCCTTCGAAGGGCCGTGGTCGAAATTCTCGCCCTATGAGCGACAATGCGTGCTGTTGCGCATCGCCGACCTGTTCGAGACGCATTGGGAAGAGCTCAGCGTTTCCGACACGCTCGACATGGGGCTGCCGATCACCCGCACGCTGGCCAACCGGCGCCGTGTCATCGGCATGCTGCGCTTCTATGGCGGCATGGCGACGGCGTTGCATGGCGAGGCGATCGACAACTCGATCCCTGGCGAGATCGTCTCCTTCACGAGGCGCGAGCCGGTCGGCGTCGTCGGCGCGATCATTCCCTGGAACGCGCCGACCGCCGCTTCGATCTGGAAGATCGCGCCGGCGCTGGCCACCGGCTGCACCATCGTGCTGAAGCCCTCGGAGGAGGCGTCGCTGACGCCGTTGCTGATCGCGCGTCTGATGCAGGAAGCCGGCGTGCCCGACGGCGTCGTCAACATCGTCACCGGCACCGGGGCGGAGGCCGGGGCGCGGCTCGCCGAACATCCCGACGTCAACAAGATCGTCTTCACCGGCTCGACGCTGACCGGACAAGCCATCGCGCGGGCGGGGGTGGCCAACCTCAAGCGGGTTTCGCTGGAACTCGGCGGCAAGTCGCCGATCATCGTCTGCCGTGACGCCGATATCGACAAAGCCGTTCCGGTCGCGGCGATGGCGGTGTTCGTGCATTCAGGGCAGATCTGCATCGCCGGTTCGCGGCTGTTCGTGGCGCGCGAAATCCACGACGAGTTCGTGCGCCGCGTCGCGGAATTCGCCGGCAGGCTGCGCATCGGCCACGGCATCGAGGCGGAAACCGAAATCGGGCCGCTGATCAATGCCAGGCAGGCCGGCAAGGTGGAGGGCTATATCAAGGCCGGCAGCGACGAGGGCGCCAAACTGGTCGCCGGCGGCTCGCGGCTGACGGGCGCGCTTTATGACGGCGGCAACTTCATCGCGCCGACCGTCTTCGGTGCAGTGTCGGACAAGATGACCATTGCGCGTGAAGAGATCTTCGGACCGGTCATCTCGGCGATGCCCTTCGACACGCTCGACGAAGCGGTGGCGCGCGCCAATGCGACGCCCTATGGGCTCGCCGCCGGCATCTTCACCACGCATCTCGGCACCGCGCACAAGCTGGCGCGCCGCATCAAGGCCGGCTCGGTCTGGGTCAACATGTACCATGCCATCGACCCGGCGGTGCCGTTCGGCGGCATGAAGATGTCCGGCTATGGACGCGAGGGCGGCATCGAGCATCTGCATGAGTATCTGGAGACCAAGTCTGTCTGGATCCAGACAGACTGACGGGTGTGCGGGGCTGACGCGCTGTGCGGGTCGCTGCGGCGCAGGCAAATCGCGGGACAAGCGAACCGTTGCAGGGGGGAACCTTTGTTCGGCTGGTGATTTTTGCCTATATAGGAGATACGAATGGCCAGGAGGGTGTTGCCGATGACGACGAAACGGGTTGCGATCTGCGCTCTTGCCGTGGCGATGGCCTGTGGCATGTCAATGTCGGCATCCGCCGGGTCCAGGCATCGCCATCACCAGGCCGAGCCAGAACGCTACGTTCCCGCCGATGACGATCTCATCGGCTTCCTGTTCGGCGGTCCGCGCTACTACGACCAGCAACTGTTCACGACGGCAGCAGGCGCCTGTTCCTACCATCGGGTCGGGCCGGATGCGAACGCGTTGAACAAGATCAACGATCATCACTGCGGAAAGTAGCTGGCCGCTTGGCTGTCAGCGCAAGCCAGTGTCAGGCCCGGCAGCCAATGGCAATTCCAGCAGCCTGAAACTGGCTGATTTCAACGGTTTGCAGCGGGACCCGCCAGTTCCGCGCGAATCTCGGTACCGTGTTCGTCGCGCGCGGGACCTTTCGTCGGCGTCTTTTGCGCCCATCCGGAAAAGCGCGGAGCGGCGGCTGCCTGCAGGACGCCGCCCACCGCCAGCCACGAGCCGCGCGCGGCCATGTGCGGATGCTGTGCCGCTTCCCATGGATTGAGCACCGGGGAGACGCAGGCGTCAGAGCCTTCGAACAGGCCGGTCCATTCGTCGCGCGGTTTTGCGGCAAAGATCGCCGCCAGCCGGCTGCCGAGTTCCGGCCAGAGATCGCGGTCGAATTGCTTGGCGAATTGCGGATCGGCGGCGAGGCCGAGCCTTTCGAGAAACAGCGCATAGAATTTCGGCTCGATGCACTGGACGCTGATGAATCCGCCATCGGCGGTGCGATAGACGCGGCACCAGTGCGGGCCGTCGAGAAGGCTTTGGCCGCGTTCGGCGACGAGCCCGCCGGACTGGCCGAGCACCATCAGCAGGTTCATCATGTGGGCCGAGCCGTCGACGATGGCCGCGTCGACCACCGTGCCCCGGCCGCCGGCACGCGCGTTCATGATGGCAGCCAGCATGCCGATCACCAGGTAAAGCGCGCCGCCGCCTATGTCGCCGGTGAGCGTCGGCGGCGCCATCGGCGGCTCGCCCGGCAAGGAGGCGTACCAGAGCGCACCGGACAGGCCGGCATAATTCAAATCATGCCCGGCGGTGCGGGCGAGGGGGCCGTCCTGGCCCCAGCCGGTCATGCGGCCGTAGACCAGGCTTGGATTGGCCGCGAGGCAGGCATCCGGGCCGAGGCCGAGGCGCTCCATGACGCCGGGCCGAAATCCCTCGATCAGGCCCTCGGCGGTGGCGATGAGGCGCTTCAGCACGGCGACATCCCCGGCATCCCGGAGATCGAGCGCGATGGAGCGCTTGCCGCGATCGAGCAGCGAGCGTTCGGGCAGGCCAGGCACGGGCGCCTGCTTGCGGTGGACGACGATGACATCGGCGCCGAGATCGGCGAGCAACATGCCGGCGAAAGGCGCCGGCCCGAGCGCCTCGATCTCGACGATTCGCGTCCCTTTCAGCATTCCCCCCTCCACGGCGTTCAGGCCCAGAGTACGGCGCAAGGTGACGGTGTGTAACCCCGCTGTTTTGGCATTGAAGCAAGTGCCGCTCGCATATACTTCAGGGCCATGAAAAAAATCGGTTTTCTGTCATTCGGGCACTGGACGCCCTCGTCGCAATCGCAGGTGCGCTCGGCGTCCGACGCGCTGCTGCAATCCATCGATCTCGCCGTCGCGGCCGAGGAGCTCGGCGCCGACGGCGCCTATTTCCGGGTGCATCATTTCGCCCGCCAGCTCGCTTCGCCGTTCCCGCTGCTGGCGGCTGTGGGCGCCAAGACCAGCCGCATCGAGATCGGCACGGCGGTCATCGACATGCGCTATGAGAATCCGCTCTACATGGCCGAGGATGCCGGTGCCGCCGACATCATCGCCGGCGGGCGGCTGCAGCTTGGCATCAGCCGTGGCTCGCCAGAGCAGGTGATCGATGGCTGGCGCTATTTCGGCTACCAGCCGCAGGAAGGCAAAAGTGACGCCGACATGGCGCGGCATCACGCCGAGGTCTTTCTCGACACGCTGCGCGGCGAGGGGTTCGCGCAACCCAATCCACGGCCGATGTTCCCCAACCCACCCGGCCTGCTTCGGCTCGAGCCGCATTCGGAAGGTCTGCGCGAGCGCATCTGGTGGGGCGCGGCCACCAACGCCACGTCGGAATGGGCGGCCAAGCTCGGCATGAATCTGCAGAGCTCGACGCTCAAATTCGACGAAAGCGGCAAGCCCTTCCACATCCAGCAGGCCGAACAGATCCGGATCTACCGCGAAGCGTGGAAAGCGGCAGGACACGCGCGTGAACCACGCGTCTCGGTCAGCCGCAGCATCTTCGCGCTGGTCGACGACCGCGACCGCGCCTATTTCGGCCGCGGCAACGAGAGCCGCGACCAGATCGGTTTCATCGAGGAAAATACGCGAGCGATCTTTGGCCGCAGCTACGCCGCCGAGCCTGACGTGCTGATCAAGGAGCTGGCGCAGGACGAGGCGATCGCCGAGGCCGACACGCTGCTGCTGACCGTACCCAACCAGCTCGGCGTCGACTACAACGCCCACGTCATCGAGGCGATCCTAACCCATGTCGCGCCGGCCCTGGGCTGGCGCTGACGGCCGCGCCATGTAACCATCGATCGCGGTTGGCGATTCAGGAGGTTCACGGCATGGCGAAGAAGGCTTTGATTGCCTGGGGTGGTTGGGAAGGCCACACGCCCGAACGCAGCGCCAACGTCATCCGCGCGCTGCTTCAGCGCAACGGGTTCGATGTCACGCTGGGCCAGGGCACGGCGATGTTCGCCGATCCGGAACTGTCTTCCTTCGATCTCATCGTGCCTGCCATCACCATGTCGACGATCGAAAAGGCCGAGCTGCAGAATCTGACCGCCGCGGTTCGCGGGGGAACAGGCCTCGGCGGCTTCCACGGCACGATGGGCGACAGTTTCCGCAACGAGCCCGACTACCAGTTCATGACCGGCGGCCAATGGGTCGCGCACCCCGGCAACATCATCGATTATCGGGTGGTGATCACACAGCCCGACGACCCGATCACCAGAGGCGTCGGTGATTTCGCCTACCGGTCGGAGCAGTATTACATGCATGTAGACCCCAGCAACGAGGTGCTGGCGACGACCACTTTCAGCGACGCGCATTTCCCGGGCATCGATGGTGTCGTCATGCCGGTGGTCTGGAAGCGAAGGTATGGCGCGGGGAAGGTGTTTTACAGTTCCCTTGGGCACACCGCGGACGAGTTCGCGGTGCCGGAAATGGCGCTGATTGTCGAGCGCGGTCTGCTGTGGGCGGCGCGGGGATAGCGGCACGCGAAGTCCCGTGAAAATCTGGGCCGAGTTCGCTGGGACATCTACGGAGATATCCAATGAGTGATTTCAACTGGTCCACATCCGAGAAGAAGCTCGCGCGCCATGCCTTCGATACGGCTCTTGAGACGGCCCTCGCAAAGACGATGGCCGAATTCAAAAGCAAGGCCGGTGCGATGACGCAGCCCTCCGAGATGTGGGAGCTGGAAGACTATTTGCGCGAACGGCGGCGGGACATCGATCGGACGTTCGATTACCGCTATTCCCAGCTTCTCTACGTGTTTGCGCAGCTCATTCGCGCAGGTTATCTCGATGAAAAGCTGCTTGTCGGCTTGTCGCAGGACAAACGAGACGTCATTCAGCGGGACTTGGCCTTTGTGGCGAGTCGCTCGGCCAGCTTTCCGTGACGGCCGGTCAAGACCAACCATGGCTTGGAAAAAATGGGATTTGCAAGAAGACTTCGAACCATGCTCGGTCTTCGACGAGCGCCAAAGCCGGAAAACATACCGCAGCACGCATCGATCGGGCGAAGAACGCTCTTCTACACAAAGCCCAGCAATATTTATGGCTGTGACGAGACCTCACCGCTTGAAATAGGAGCGTTCTGCTCCATTGCGGAGGAGACGCTATTCCTTTGTCGTGCCAATCATCCGACGCACTTTGTCTCGACTTTTCCATTCGAAGTTCACATGACAAATTCGATCGCGGCCTATGATGATCTGGTGGTCAACGGGCCGACAAAAATCGGCAACGACGTATGGATTGGTCGACGCGCAATCATCCTACCGGGAATAACCATTGGAGACGGTGCCGTTGTCGGAGCCGGCTCGGTCGTCACCAAGGACGTGGCGCCCTACGCGGTCGTGGCGGGAAATCCTGCCAGGTTCATCCGGAACAGGTTTACCGATGACCAGATCGCGAGTTTGCTCGCTATACGCTGGTGGGAATGGAGCGACGAGAGGATCAAGGCCGACCTGCCGACCTTCTATGGATCCATTGATGCCTTCATCGCCGCCAACCGCGCATCATAGCCCAACGGCGTCAATCCAGAATCCATGGAACTGCTTTCCGCTTGTGCCGAACGGCACATCATGCCCTCACTCAATTCCTCCCGTGATCACATAGGCGCCGGCGGTGCGTCCATCCTCCAACCGCACCACCACTGTCACGATCGAGCCATAGGAGCCGCGCCAGATGCTGTGGAGGCGCTGATGCTCGGCGGCCGGCACGAGTGCACGCCCGCTGAAGCGCGCCCCGGCCCGCTGCATCGCGACCGGCTCTCCGTTGACATGGACTTTGACGTCGGCGTTCTTGGCTTCGGTTGGCTCAACAGGCAGGTCGAGCGTAACTGTGATCTCGTCCTGATCTCCGGACCTGCGCGTCTCAGCGGCGAGCGCGATGGCAAGTCGCGGCGCCGCGCTGCCACCGGCCTTGGCGCTCCGTCCTGAAAACACATCGTCGGTCAGCTCGGGCGTGCGTGGCGGGCTTGTGCGGCGCTGGGTGGCGCGCTCGAAATCGCCGGCCATGCGCAGCAGATCTTCATCGTCATAGGCCTTGCCGGCGAAGGTCAGGCCGACCGGCATGCCGATGTCGGCCATCGTGCCCATCGGCACGGTGACGGTCGGGATGCCGAAATGGCGCCAGACAAGATTGCCGTTGGCGACCCAGGTGCCGTTGCGCCAGGCAAGGTCCGCCGACGTCTCGTTAATGTCGGCATTGGCCGGGCCGACATCGGCGGCGGCTGGCAGCACCACGGCGTCGATGCCTTGCGCGTCGAGCCAGTCCTCGAAATCGATCCGCCGTGTCGCTTCCAGCCCTTTCAGGCCGTCTTCAAGCGTTGGGATGTCCCTGAAGGGCGTGACGCCGGATTTGGCGCGTTCGACATAGTCCGCCAGGTCGAAGCCGTCCTCATAGCGGTCGGGCAGCGTGCCGGGCGGCTGCGGGAAGATCTTCGGGCCATCGACCGAAGCGAGATCGTGCAGGGCCGGGTCGGCGTTGGCGCGCAGGAAATCGTCCCAGCCCCAGATGCAGAGATCCCAGATTTCGCGGTCGGCGAAATCCGGCGGCACCAGCCCGCGCTCGACCATGGTGCGGGCGCCGGGACGGTCGCGCTCGTAGTTGGAGACGACGGGGAAATCGACTTCGACCACTTCGGCGCCAAGCCGTTCGAGGTCGGCCGCCGCCTGTCCCCACAGGGCGAGCACCGAGGCACGGGTTTCGATCGGTTTATCGGCCTCGCTGTCGCGGCCGATATACATTTTCGGCACCCCGAGCCGCTTGCCTTTCAGTGAGCCCGCAAGCACCAGATCGGCATAGCGCTGCGGCCGCACTTGAGAGCTTTTCGGCAGCGCGACCCAAGGCTGCGCACGCCAGAAATCGCCGCGCGTCTGCGGGTCGTCGGCGACGATCACGTCGAGCAGTTCGAGCATGTCAGGCATGGTCCGCGTGTGCGGCACCACGACATCCATGGTCGGCACCAATGGCCAGTTGCCGCGCACGGAAATGACGCCGCGCGACGGCGTGTAGGCGACCAGCGCATTGTTGGTGGCCGGCGCCCGGCCGGACGACCAGGTCTCCTCGCCGAGCCCGAAGGCGCAGAAGCTGGCGGCCGTTGCGGTGCCGGACCCGTTGGACGACCCCGAGGCGAAGGCGGCGGTCAGGTAATCGGCATTGTAGGGGCTTTCGGCGCGGCCATAGACGCCGCGCTGCATGCCGCCATTGGCCATCGGTGGCATGTTGGTGAGGCCGATCAGCACCGCGCCGCCGGCGCGCAGCTGGGCGATGGTGAAGGCGTCCTCATTGGCGACCAGGTGCTCGAAGGCCGGCGAGCCGGCGGCGACCGTCAGGCCTTTGACCTTGTAGCTGTCCTTGGCGGTGTAGGGGATGCCGTCGAGCGGCCCGAGCAAGGTATTGTTGCGCCGCCGCTGGTCGGAAGCCGCTGCTTCTTCGAACATGGACGGATTGAGCACGGGGACGGCGTTGAGGCTGACGCCATGCCGGTCGAAATGCGCGATCCGCCTGAGATACGCCGCGACCAGCTCGACGCTGGTGACCGTGCCGTCATCGAGCGCGCGGCGCAGTTGGTGGATCGTCGCTTCGGCGAGATGAAGGGCGGCATCGGTCATCGCGGGTTCCAGGCTGTTGTCTGTGCGCCATGGATGAGCGAGCCCGCCGGCTTCGGCAAGGGCCAGCAGTCAATCTTTGTCGGAACGCGTTGTTCCTGCGGATAACTTGCCGGCAGGGCTCAGGCGTCTCCGCCGCTCTCCTTCATGCGCTCGATGATCGCGGCCATCAGCGCCAGGTCGCGGCGGGAATCGGCGAGGTCGGTCAGCGGCTTGGTGCCTTCGATGATATGCCGATGGAAAATCTCCAATTCGTTGGAGAAAGCATCGCCGTAAAGCGGCCCGAAGCTTTTCGTCACCGGGCCGAATGGGCCGGCTTCGGTGACCTCCAGCCGGGTCGGCAGGCTGCGGATGTAAGGCGTGTCGTAGATGATACGCACGCGCCTGGTGTTGGAGCGCACCTCAATCATGGCGTCGAACAGGCCGAG
This sequence comes from Mesorhizobium sp. WSM4312, assembly GCF_002294875.1. Lineage (NCBI taxonomy): Bacteria > Pseudomonadati > Pseudomonadota > Alphaproteobacteria > Hyphomicrobiales > Phyllobacteriaceae > Mesorhizobium > Mesorhizobium sp. WSM4312. The sequence continues at coordinate 101,947 of NZ_NSFU01000019.1, forward strand.
ATCGTCGACCACCGCGTCATAGAGGCAAGCGAAATGGCCGTAGTCGAAGGTGACCGACGTGTTGGCGCCGCCATTGGTGCGGTGCGCGGCAACCACGCCCTTGGGCTCGCCAATGAGACCGCGCATCGCCGAGATGTGGTGCGAGGACAGCGCCGTCAGCCCGCGATAGGCGCGCACCAGGTCGGCCGGCGCGTCGGTGCCGACAACCTCGCGGATCAGCGCGTCCCGCTCCCTGGCGCCGCGCGCCAGCAGGGCAGGGTCGATGTCGTCGGGGTAGAGGATGTTCTGGCTCTTCTTCAGGAAATGCCGGCCCTCCGAAATCAGGTCGAAGATGCGGACATGGGTGATGTCGGCATGATCAGGCAATTCGTCTCTCGCCTGGAGATAGGCCGGCGCATAGCGGCGCATGTAGCCGACGAACAGGGTCTTCCCGTAGGCCGGCATCAGCGCCAGCAGCTCGTCGATCTCGCGCACCGTGAGACAAGCGGGCTTCTCGAGCAGGATGTGCTTGTCGGCTTGCATGGCGGCGCGGACGAAGCGGCTGTGGGTGTCGTCCGACGACAGCACGAAGACGACGTCGATGTCAGGGGAATTGATCAGCGCCTCGGCCGTGTCGAAGGCTGTTGCGGCATATTCGGATGTGACGAGCGCCACCAGGCTTGGTGAGACGTCGTAGACGCCCGCGATTATCCAGCGGTCGCGCTGGTCAGCCAGAACGGGCAGATGGATCGACTGCGCGACCTCTCCAAGACCCACAAGCCCGACACGAAGTGGCGCCACTCTCAAACTCCCTTGATTTCATTTGCGGCCGAGGCGGCCAACGATTGATTTCACGATTGGGCGATCACACCGCGCCGGTGACCAGCGCGACCAGTTCGTTGCCTGATGTCTCGGAGGCACGCACCGTCGCGGCCATCTTTCCCGCCCGCATCACCCAGATCTGGTCGGACAGGCGCCGCACCTGATCGAAATTGTGGCTGACCAGGATGACCGAGACCGACTGTTCGCGCAGGCGGCGGATCAACGCCTCGACATTGGCGGTCTCCTGCACGCCAAGCGCTGCCGTCGGTTCGTCCATCACCACCAGCTTGGCGCCGGAGCCGACGGCGCGGCAGATCGAGATCGCCTGCCGCTGGCCGCCCGACAGGCGGCGCACACGCTGGTTGATCGACGGCACGTTGATCGACAGGCGCGACAGCATGGAGCGCGCCTCGCGTTTCATCGCCTTGCGGTCGAGGAAAGCGAAGGGGCCGATGCGGCGCACGAGCTCGCGGTTGAGGAACAGGTTCTGCGCCACCGTCAGTTCGTCGATCAGCGCCAGGTTCTGGTGCACGGTCTCGATGCCGGCCTTGCGCGCTCCGTCCGGGTTGGAGAAGGGATGTTCGCGGCCATCGAAGACGATCGAGCCGGCATCCGGCACATGCACGCCGACCAGGCAGCGGATCAGCGTCGACTTGCCGGCGCCATTGTCGCCGATGACGGCGGTGACTTCGCCGCGGCGTGCCTGGAAGGCGACGTCGGTGAAGGCGCGCACGCCGCCGAAATGCTTGCTCAGGCCATTGCAGGCGATGATCGCGTCCGAGGCGGAGGAGGGGCTGACGGCGCTCATTTCTGGTACCGCATGATCAGCGCTGCCAGCACCACGATGGCGCCCACGGCAAGCGGTTGATAGAAGGCCGAGACGTTGAGCAGCGTCAGCCCGTTGACCAGCGCGGTGAGCATCAGCGCGCCGATGGCCGGGCCCAATATGCTGGCGCGGCCGCCGAACAGGCTGACGCCGCCCAGAACCACCGCCGCCACCGAATTCAGGAGCAGGCTGGTGTTGATCTGCGGCTCGGCCGAGCCGATGCGGGCAACCAGGAGAATGGCCGCGATGCCGGCGCAGAAGCCGGAGATGGTGTAGGCGGCGATCTTGACGCGGTTGGTGCGGATGCCGAGCGCGCCGGCGCTTTCGACCTGGCCGCCGGTCGCCAAGAGATGGACGCCGAAGCGCGTGTGGTAGAGCGTGATATGCGCCACAATGACGGCCGCGATCGCTACCCAGACCGGATAGCCGAACGGTCCGAACGAGCCCGAAGCGAGTTTCAGCAGGAAGGTCGAGCCGACCATGGTCGGTTCGCCGCCCGACAGGATCAGGCCAAGCCCGGTGATGCCCGACAGCGTGCCGAGCGTCACCACGAAATCGGGGATCTTGCCTGCGGTGATGATGAGGCCGTTGAGGAAGCCGATGGCGCTGGTGGCGAGCACCGCGAGCACGCAGGCGATGAAGATGCCGTAGCCGGCCGCGTTGAGGAGACCGAGGATGATGGCGCCAAGCATGACGGCCGCCGCCAGCGACAGGTCGATGCCTGACGTCGTGACGACGAAGGTCTGGCCGATCGACAACACGACCAGGATAGCCGCCGCCAGCAGCAGCGCCTGCAGATTGGCGACGCTGAGAAAGACCGGCTGGGCGATGCCGAAGACGATCACGAGACCGACCAGGCCGACGACGGATGCCCAGTCGGCCCAGAAGGAAGGATCCAGGAGGAGAGCCGACAGGGAGGGGCGGCTCTCCTCCGCCGCGCCCGCCGAATGGGCGACGGGCGCGTTGTCCGTGGGATTGCTCACTTCAGCATCTCGCGGAAGGGATCTGGATAATCGCCGCCGGGACGCGGAAAGTTCTTCAGCGAGGCGTCGGCGTTGTCCTTGTTGATCAGGAGCACGGGTGCGGGCACGTTGGCGGGCAGTTCCTTGCCCTTGGCGGCCAACGCACAGGCTTCGACACCCATGGCGCCGACGACATAGGGATATTGGGCGACGGTGGCCGTGAGTTCGCCCGCCGCGATCGATTTCAGCGCGTCGACGATGCCGTCGAGGCCGATCACCTTGACGTCCTTGCCCGAGGTCTGCACGGCGCGTTCGACGCCGAGCGCCATGATGTCGTTGGCGGCGAAGAAGCCGGCGAGATCGGGGTGCGCCGCGAGGATGTCGGTGGCGGCGGTCAACGCCTTCTCACGATCCCAGTCGGCGCTCACCATCACCGCCACCTCGAGCTTGCCTTCGACGGCCTGCTTGAAGCCCTTGATGCGGGCATTGGAGCCGACATCGCCGACGATGCCGGCGATCAGCGCCACCTTGGAGCCCTTCGGCACCAGCTTCAGCATTTCCTCGCCGGCCAGCGCGCCGGCGGCGACATTGTCGGTGCCGATATAGGTCGAGACGGCAAAGCCGGCGGCCTTTGCCTGTTCGGGGTCGATGGTCGAGTCGATGTTGACGATCGGCTTCTTCTTCTGGGCGACCGGCACCAGCGCCTGGACGAGGTTGGAGACGCTGATCGGGTTGACCAGGTAGCAATCGAAGTCCTGCATGGCCATGGCGGTCAGACGGTCGGCCTGGCCGGTGGCGTCGCCCATATTGGCGGCGGCCTGGACGCTGACATTGACGCCACTGGCTTTGCCTTGCTCCTCGATGCCCTTCTGCATGGTCTGGAAGAAGGGGTTGTCGAGGCCCTTGACGATGGCCGCGACCTTGGCCGCGTCCCCGGCGTGGGCCGAGACGATGGTTGCCAGCAGGCCCGCGCCAAGCGTCAGGCCGTTGAAGATGCGCATTTTGTTCCTCCGCTTCTTGATTGTTGGATGTGTCTTGTCGGCAAGCCCACGGACGTCCGTGGCCGGTGCTGCGAGAACCATGCCTGCATCGGCAACGCCGCGCGGCCCGCGGCCCGGCGAACGCCAAACGTCTCGCGGACGACGGACCCGGTCGGGACCTTTTCCATGCCAGGCATTTCTCCTCCCAGAGCGCTGACCTAGCCCCATCAGCATTTGCGCATGTTTGATAAAAAATTGACACGCGTCAAGATTTAAAATGGTGCGAAGCGGTTTTGGCTCGTTGGGCCGCTTTCGACAGATTTCCGGAATTGCCGGCTCGGCAGGGGCGGGGCTCTCACCAGGCTCTGTCGCACCGCCGCCGGCCCGTTTGCCGCCAAGCGGCAATCCATGGGTGCTGCCGTCGCTGTCGCCGCCGAGCAACTGTCAGAAAAATACTGGAGATCAGACATACCAAAACGGCTTGCAAGCGTAAGCTAAAGCTCGCAGAAGTTGTGGAAAAGCATGCCGTTTGAGAAGGCTTTTACCGTCATCCAGCATGAAAGGGGGGAATCATGCCTGACCACAATGCCATGATCCGCACGGCCATCGGACGGCTGCTTTCCGAGAAGACCGGAGTCGCGGTCATTTCCATGAGAGAGAGTATCACCGAGTTGCTGGCATTGACCGGCGCGGCGCACACCATCGAAACCTTGCAGGACATGCTGCTGGAAATGGCCGAGGTGCGCGGCATGACGGTCGTGCTCGACGTTTAGAGCAGTTCACCGTTTCCCGGAAACGGCGAACTGCTCCAACCTTGTTTTGATGCAATTCCCCGGGAAAGCGCTACGCGCTTTCCCGGGCGGCAGCAGGTAGCCGTTCAGCCGCGACCGGGCCAACGCGTTCTGCCTTGCCCGCTGGTGCAAGCGTGCCATCACCGTAAATCATGCGGCCGGCGCGGAAGGTGGCGCGGACGCGTGGCACGGGATGGCGGTCGGCCACCACCAAATCGGCCAGAAGGCCGGGCTCGATGGCGCCGCGATCGGTGAGCCCCAGGGCGTTGGCCGGGTTGGCGCTTGTCAGCGCCGCCGCCGCCGCGAGGCCATTGCCTCGCAGCTCCGCCAGGCCGAGCACGGCCGGCAGGATGGACGCCGGATGGTAGTCGCTGGCCAGCATGTCGAGCAACCCGGCTTCATAGGCCTGCCGGGCGGAAAGATTGCCGGAATAGGACTCGCCGCGCAGCGCGTTGGGCGCCCCCATGGCAGTATGCATGCCGAGCCTGCGGGCCTCCTGCGCCGCTTCCAGGGTCACCGGGAATTCGCTGAGCGCGGCGCCCAGGCCATGCACCAGTTCGACCTTTTCCAGCGTGTCGTCGTCATGCGAGGCGAGCACGATGCCGGCGGCTTGGGCTCGCGCCGACAGGTCCTGCAGGGCGTTCAGCACATCGCCTTGCCCTTCGCGGCCCGCCATGCGCTTGCCGACGACCTCCGAGGCCGCGGCAACGGACATGCCGCGCTCCTTGGCGATGCGGGCAATGTAGAGCTCGACGTCGCGGTATTGACCCTGTCCGGGCGTGTGGTCCATCAGCGAGATCAGGTGCAGCCTGCCGGCGTCCATCAGCTTCCGCAGCGTGGGAAGCGCCGGGGTGAAGGTCACTTCGAAGCGGGCATGGATGCGGTGGTCGACCAACAGGTGGTCCTTCAACCCGGCAATGGTGCCGATGATTTCTGTCGTATGGTCTTCCGAGCGCAGCACGCCGCTGGTGACGCTGGCGCCGATGAAGGAGAGCGCGGCATAGGCGGTGGTGATGCCGCAGGAGGCGAGCTTCTTGTCGAGCTCGGCAATGCCGATCCGCATCGGCACATGCACGCCGATGCGCGGCTCGACTTCCCTCTCCACCATGTCGCCATGCATGTCGATGAAGCCGGGCAGCAGCAGGCGGCCGCCGCCCTCGATGTCGGCGTGCCCGACAGGCTTCTCGCGGATCTCGGCGATCCGGCCGTTCTCGATCCTGACGGCGCCGTTCGGGATGACGCGGTCGCGCAGGACAATTTCGAATTCACTCAGCCACATGTCATGTCTCTTGCAAGGCAGCGATTTCAAGGTGGATTGCGCGGGCGACAAGGTCGGCGACATCGTTGGGATGATGAAGACGCCGATCATGGCGACGATGCGCCGGCTTGCCGACGCCTCGATCACGATCTCTCCAGGACATGTTTTCTAGTTCACTCGAATGCTGGTTTCCATTTGATTTTTATGACATTTTCATGAAAGCCGGCCTTGCCGGAGCCACTAATTCAGCCGGTACGTGATCGTTCCGACAGCCATTCGGCGGTTTGCCGGCTGGCCTGTTCGGCGGAAAGCTCAAGGGTCAGCCCTTGCAGCAGGCCGTGCAGGAAGATCCCCGCAAAGCAGTCGCCGGCGCCGATCGTGTCGGGCACGGAGACCTGCTTCAGCGGCGTGACGTGATTGAGCGCCTCGCCGTCATAGAGCGAGATCGGCAGCATTCCATCGGTCAGCACCAGCGTCCTCAGGCGAGGCCCGGCAATCCTTGATGCCCGCTCCCAGATCGCGTGCGTGTTCTCGCCGGGAAAGTCGGCGCGCGATCCGATGACGATGTCGGCCGGGCGGTGCGAGGTGCTGCGCAGCGGAAACTGCGAGACCACCAGCGGGATCGTCCGCAGCGAGGCAACAAGACCGTCGTCGAGCACCAGGGCGTTGAGATAGGCGGCGTCGCCACTGACAGGCTCCGGTGCGGCGAAGAGAGGGCGCAGCTGGCCGCTGGTGTTCAAAATGGTGCGCTCGCCGTTCGGCTCGAGCAGGATTTCGGTGAACCGGGTTTCGCCGGCCCACATGGTGACGTAGCCGGTGTCGATGCCGCTCGCCCGCAATTCGGCGAGTGCTGCCCGGCCATGGCCGTCGTCCATCAGATTGCTGATCAGCCGGACATCATTGCCGAGCTTCGCCAGCCGGGTGCCGGTGTGGAAGCCGCCGCCGCCAAGCCTGACAACACGATCGGAATAGGTGAGGCGCGCGCCCGAGGCGAGGGGCCCCGACAGCGACCAGACCTGGTCGTGATTGACGTGGCCGACAACGATGACTCTGCCCATGATCCCCTGCGTTCGGTCTTCGGTCGCCAGGCCTGGCGCCAGTGCATCGGCGATGAGGCCGCACGGGCATGCTCTTGGCGCACTATGACCGGGGTCGGCGTCACCGTCGACAAGCGCGTCTTCGTCAAGCGTTCCGGCGTCGGCACGGACGGAGACACCGTCCACGCCATGGCCTTGCGCCTGCCCGACGAACCGCTCAGGGCTTCCCAGAACCGCGATGAGGCGGAAAGCGGCCAGGAGGCGAAGGTCGCCTCTCAGCCAAACACAGCCAACAATTCACGCAGGCATTCCCGGATGCCCGCGCCGCCTGCTTACCCGCGCTTCTCAATCACGGCGTAAAGCACGTTGCGGTTCTCGCCGAAGAACACCTTGGCCTCTACCGCGTTGCGGTCGACGCTGGCGTTGACGATGTTCCACATGTCGACCTCCGAGCGCAGCAGCAGCACCCAGTCCATGAAGGTTTCGCGGTAGCCGGCGTCAGGGGTGCCCTCGGCGTAGTTGGCGAACAGGAATGTGCCGTTCGGCTTCAGCATCTGCAGGCAGGTCTTGGTGAGTTTCACGGCGACATTGTGCTGGAGGTAATCGTAGAGGCCCGAGGCGTAGATGAGATCGAACTTGCCGAGCTTGTGGCCCCGCGTCAGCACGGTCCGCACCGAGCCGTCGACGGCCTCGACCGCGGTGCCCTGGAAGTCGCGTGCGATCAGCCCGACGCTCTGCGGATCCTGGTCGAGCGCGACCCAGCGCTTGAGACGGCCCTCGGCCAGAGCGACGGAGCGATTGGCCTCGCGCAGATGGCCGGCGGCGATGGCCAGAACCTCGGTTTCGGGTCCGTTCTTGGCCGCCGCCTCGTCGACATAGCGGGTCAGGAGATCGCGCCGTTCGCGTGCTGCCACGCATGACGGAACGTTCTGGGTATGGCTGTAGAGCGCCTTGCCGATCTCCGAGGCGTTGGCCACACTCTCGGCAACGTGCGGGTCACAATAGATGTAGTCGAGCAGCTGCGCGTCGCCGGAATAGCCCCTCGGCTTGGTGAAGGACCAGTTCGTCAGCGGATCCTCCAGAAAATACTTCAGGATCGGATGGTTCTGCGCCACCGGTATCAAGGCCAGCCAGACGTCGGGATGCACCTTGGCCCGCAGCGCGCTGAGCAGCGACAGAAGCCGGCGTACGATCTCGGCGGGATATTTCTGCTGCTCGATCTGCTGCTGTGTGGCGTGGAGGATGAGCGCCAGTTCCGCACGTGCGGTTTCGAACTCTTCACCGTGATGCTCGAGCTTACCCCGGGGCAGGCTGCCGGCGATAATCTCTGCGGTAATCAGGCTTTGCCCATCGAACACGGTTTGCACACCAGGACTCCTTGGTTAACAGTCAGTTAACTTATTGCGTAGAATGCTCCATTTGCCAACGGCGCTTCGGGCGCATTTTATTGTTATGATTAATTTCCCGCTAACCATCTCAGTTTATTAGCGATATTGCGGATAAGATTCTGGGTCCGAGTTAACGCAAACTTGTCTGGCGCCATCGCATTTTACCGCGTGGCGATCGTGTCGCGTCCCAAGGAGTCGTCCTGCGTGGGGGCAGAAGCTGGAAGAGAGTTCGGAGCGCAAAATCCCCCAACCCGGGGATTTGTGAGCGAACGCGCGTCGTCCAGATCGGCCGATACGGTGGATGTGGAACCGTATGATCCGCGCCAGGAACTGGGGGTGGCGGAACTGCGCATCCTCTACCGCGCCGAAGCCCTGGCGAAGCGAAGGAAAGACGCCAGGCCTGGGCTCTGGATCGCCGTCGTCATCTATGTGCTGTTTTCGGTGTCGGACCTGCTGCTGATACCCGACGTGGCGGCCTACACGATCACGGCGCGCTTCGCGGTCGGATTGACCGCTCTGCTGACCCTGGAAACACAGCTTCGCCGGGGCGTGGCGACGGAGTGGCTCGACGTGACCTGCGCCGCGGCGATCATCTTCGGCTATGTCGGCTGGTTGTTCCCGGCATCCCTGGGCGCCAACAAGGAAACCGTCGCCTACTACATGGTGTTCGGCACCATTTTCATGATGAGTGCCAATCTATTTTTCACGTTCAGCTTCAAGGTGTCGATCATAACGTCGACGATCATATTGTGCATCCTGTACGTGGTGAACTATTTCCTGCCCGCCTCGCTGACATACAAGATGGTGTTCGGGACGTTCTATGTTTCGTGCTTCACCTTCACCTCCTATGTGAACTGGAAGCTGAATGAGGAGCGCTACAACGTCTTCCTGAACGCGCTGGAAGCCAAGATCCAGCACAAGGAGGCCACCGAACGCGGCAAGGCCCTGCTCAGACTGTCGCGGACGGATCCGCTCACCGGCCTGGAAAACCGGCGCGCGATCGACGAGAAGCTGCGCGATTACTGGAGCGACTGGCAAAAGCTTGGCAACGGCTTCGCGGCCATCCTCATCGATGTCGACTTCTTCAAGAAGTTCAATGACTGCTACGGCCACCAGGAAGGCGACCGCTGCCTGATCCATGTGGCCAACGCGCTGAGCGACCTGATCAAGAACTACAATGGCTCGATCGGGCGTTATGGCGGCGAGGAATTCATCGTGCTCGCCCGCATGGACAAGAAGGACCAGGTCGCGGAACTGGCGGAAGCCATTTGCCGCACGGTGGAGACCCTGGCGATCACCCATGAGCTCAGGCGCGACGGCATTTCGATCGTGACGGCGAGCGTGGGCGCTGCCTTCACCAGGGTGCAGGCCGGCGCCAAGCTGGAGAAGATCATCCACGAGGCGGACCGCGCGCTCTATCTGGCAAAGGCCAGCGGCCGCAATTGCGCCAGGCTGTTCGACCCGACCGATCCGCAGAGCAGCGACGAGAGCGAGAACCTCGCGGCGTTGCTGAAGATCGCGATCGGCCAGGGCCTCGTTTCACTCGTCTACCAGCCCATCCAGGATGTCGTGTCGGGCCGCGTCGAAGCGGTGGAGGCGCTGATGCGTCTCAAGATGCTGGACGGAACCCTGGTTCCGCCGAGCCTGTTCATTCCCGTGGCGGAACGCACCGGCGCGATCCTGGAACTCGGCCGCTGGGCCATACGGACGGTGTGCGCCGAGCTGCTGGCGGACGATCACGTCCCTCTCGTCAGTGTCAACGTCTCGCCGATCCAGCTCAAGACGCCTGGCTTCGCCGCGTCCGTCGCGACCATTCTGGGCGAGACGGGCGTGACCGGCAACAGGCTGGCCTTCGAGATCACCGAAGGGCTCGAGATGGAGATGCATTCGGACATCCTGCGCTGCATCAGCGACCTGAAGCTGCTCGGCATCAAGATCTGGCTCGACGATTTCGGCACCGGCTTCGCCGGTCTTTCGTGGCTGCGTCTGATCGATTTCGATACGGTGAAGATAGACCGCTCGTTCCTGCACGACTGCGGCACCCCGAAGGGCATGGCCATGCTGCAGGACATCATCGCGCTGGTGCGCAATCGCGGCCACCAGATCCTGGTCGAAGGCGTGGAAACCGACGAGCAGATCGCGCTGATGCGCGAGTTCGGGATCGACAAGATCCAGGGCTTCCGCGTCGGCCGTCCGGTTCCCGCCGCGAGTTTCCAGGCAAAGCGGGGCGTCCAGAAGCGCCCGTTCCTCAGGTCCGCCTAACCGGCGCGCGCGCTCACCCCAGCAGATTGCGCGCCGTGCGCATGAAGATCCTCGAGCCGATCGGGATCAGGTCGTCGGGAAAATCATAATCCGGATTGTGCAGGGAAGGGTGCCGTTCGCCGGCGCCGAGGAAGAACATCGCCGATCTGGCACTGCGGCCGAACAGGCCGAAATCCTCCGAGGCGCGCATCGGCAGGGCCTCTTGCCCGTGCGCGACGCCTTCTTCGTCGAGCGCGCGTTGCAGGTGCTCCACCGCGTCCGGGGCGTTGACGCTGGCGACGAAGATCTCGTGGTAATCCCAGCGCGCGGAGAGGCGATGGCGGGCCGCGATCTCGGTCACCAGGGCTTGCGCTCCGGCGCACAGGTCCGCCATGCGCTCGTCGCGGCGGGTGCGCAGCGTCGCCCACACCTCGGCATGGGCGGGCGCGATGCCGAACACGGCTTCGCCCATCGCGGCATGGGTGACGGTGACCATGGAGAAATCGTCGTCGGCGAAGGTGGCGCGGCCGAGCGCGGGCAGCGCCGGCATCAGCTCCGAGATCGCCGGCATCGGTGAAATGCCTGTCTCGGGCATGGAGGAATGCGCGGTCTTGCCCTCGAGCACGATGCGCATGCCGCGCGAGGCGCAGTTGACCACGCCGGGCTTGAGCCTGACCTCGCCGAACGGCACGCCGGGCAGATTGTGCAGCGAGAAGGCGAAATCCGGCGCGATCTCGCCGTAGCGCGGATCGGCGACGACGCCGGCAGCACCATTGCCGGTCTCTTCCGCCGGCTGGAACATCAGCACGACGCGGCCGCTGGCCGGCCGCTCGCGCCCGAGCTGCCGGCCAAGGGCGGCCAGGATCGCGGTGTGCCCGTCATGGCCGCACATATGCGACTTGCCCGGCACTTGCGAGGCATGCGGCACGCCGGAAAGCTCCTCGATCGGCAGCGCGTCGAGTTCGGAGCGGAACAGCACGGTCGGCCCGGCCCTGCCGCTGTCATAGACCGCCGCCACGCCGTGCCCGCCGAGGCCGGTCAGGACCTTGTCCGGCCCGGTGTCGGCAAGGAAGGCGACGACCTCTTTCGCCGTCTTCTCCTCCTCATTGGAGATTTCCGGCTGCCGGTGCAGCTTGCGCCGCCATTCGGTCAGCTCGACGATATCCCGGTTGGTCAGGGCCATGCGTTTGCGCCTCCGTTTGTTCCGATCGGCACAGTGTCGCAAACGCCGCTAGCGCACGCGATTGGGGCAGAGCGCTTTGAACTGGTCCAGCGTGACATCGTATGAGGAGGCACCGGAGCCATCGAGCACCACATTGTCATCGATCGATGTGATCAGGTAGTCCGTCGTCACCTCAGTGCCCTTGTTGCGGCCCTGGAACAGCATGTTGGCGCCGTAGAAGGTGGTGAACTTGCCGGTCTTGCAGTTGGCCGTGATCTCGAAGTGCAGCGGCGACTTCATTTCCGCGTCAATGCACTCCTTGGAGAAATCGTGGCCGTATTCGCGGCAGTAGACGCCGGCCTTGTGCCTGTCGTGCTTGGCCAGGATGCTGGCGTGCTCGGAGCCGATGCCCGACCTTTTGACGATGGTGAGTTCCATTCCCACCTTGTTGCCGTAGTAGATCGTACGCGCTTGCGCCGCCGTCGCCAGGATCAAGGCGGCCAGGAAAACCAACAGATGTCGCATAGAACTTCTCCCTTTGGCCGAAGTGCTTCATGTGAAAGGTTTCACGCGCCCAGTGGTCCCGTCAATCTTCCTGTTTTTGGCATCAAATGTGCGGCCGTAAGATGTTCATGGCCAGCTGTCAGCGGAGGTTCCGTCGCTCCCGGCCCTTGATAAAGCCAACCCCTGCGGATCTGGCGTTTCTTGGGATCAACGCCTTCAGTAGCGTGCGAATTTTCGAGTATTGTTCTCAGACGAAACTGCCTTGGTTGGCTTGCGGCAACAATTTTTCTTGCTTCGACTGATGGCCGCGGTACTGTTGAACAGCAACCTTGGTGTTTGTCGACATGCCTGACTTCAAACCCATTCGCAAGGCGATGGTCGTCATCGCGGTGTCCAACTACGATCCGCCTTATGAGGCGTTGCCCGGGACGCTTACCAGCGCAAGACGCATCGCCGCTTGGGCGAGAACCCCAGGTGACGGCCGTAACTACAAGGTGCTTGAGATCACCGATGCACCGGCCGGCGGCAAGCCTGGCATCCCCGTCACCGTCGAGCGGTTGCGCAAGGAGATCACCGACCTGCTCGATGCGGCGATCATCGATCGCCTTGTCGTCTATTTCGCAGGGCACGGTGTCGTGCGTTCGACGGCCGAGGAATTCTGGCTGCTGACGCATGCTGGCCGGGACAGTGGCGAATGCGTCGGCGTCATGCAGTTCATGGAAGGGCTGAGGAATTACGGCATCGGCGCGAGTAGCCACGAGCTGAAAAAGGGACAGCTCGCCATCATCGCCGACGCCTGCCGCAACGTCCATCAAGACGGACTCGGCTTCGTGGCCAACGGGGTCATGACCAAGAAGGGAAAGGCGGTCGGATTGCAGACCGACCTGTTCCGCGCGACCACGCTGGGAGCTTACGCATACCAGGTCAAGGCAGTGGAGGGCGCGGAGCCCTATTGCCTGTTTTCCTCGGTGCTTTGCGACGCGTTGGAAGGCAAGGTGCCGGCTGTGATCGACAGCGAATACCACCCGTTCAAGCCTGTCATCTCCAACGACAAGCTGGCCGATTATCTCGACTTAGAAGTGCCCCGACGTGCCGCCGAACTCAACGAGACAATGGAGCCGGACAACCAGGCCAGCATCCGCCTTGACCACAACTACTATGATATTCTGAATCCGATCGCTGCCATCCCGATAGGCCAGAAGACGCACGCGGATCAAATAACGCCGCCTGCAGCCAAGGTGGCGGAAATGGTGCAGGGGCTTGTCGCCTCCCTCCAGCTATCGGTTGAACCCTTCTCACGGCCTGACAATGCCACCCTCAAGAAGATGTTAGAGCGTATCTTACGCAAAGCCGCAGCAACGTTGCCGGGCGAGATCGACCTACCTGGCTATGTGTCTATGCGGGATACTGACGAGTTCCGTCCTTTTCCCTTCCCTGACGATTCAGATTGGGAGGCGGCTATCGATCAAGTCCTTCAGACTTTCTCACCTCCTTCTAGCGGCAGTGAGCAACAACACCCGTCCGAAATCGACGGGTCGAAGGCCCTGAAGCCAAAGCCTTCCGCCGGTGCGCGTGTGGTGCGCATGCAATTCGAGCCGGAACCTGAGGCAGCAGCCGGATTCCAGCAATCTCTGAAGCGGGCCAACCTGCTGGCCGATTCGTCCACCGACATGCAGAAACCGTTTAGGACACGTCACGTCTTCTTTGATGGAGACGGCCCCATCGCCGTCCCGAAGGTACGTGTGGGGTCGCTTTCGTCGACACGATTCGGCTGGGGCTACCTGGCACCGTGGGCAGCCCGCGACCTGCCGGTCTTCGTGCACCAGGGACAAGGCTGGACGCTTGCTCCGAGCCTACAGAGGACGACTTCGGTGCTGCTGGAGGAATTGCCGGGAGACGTCATGCTGCGCCCTCGTGGCTATAGAGACTGGGACGTTTCACTGAGCTCTGGTGCGCAGATGTACCCGTGGTCGGTAAGCCGGGTGTCGGACGCCAGGAAGCTTGGCGACGAGGCTCGTCTGCTCAAGGAGAGGCGTCCAAACGATGGCATCCGGGCGGGCTATCTCTACAGGTTCGGCGGCGATGACGACAACATCGTGCGCACCGCCAATTACATGGCGGGCTACGGGCTGCCTTTCGACCTCGCAGCGCTTGCCGCCACGTCGATGACGTGGCTGCAGCGCAAGGGACGGTGGCAAGTCATCGCCGATCTGCCGGCCGTCGAGGACGACGATGACAAGTCCCGGCCCCTCTATGCCCGCAAGGCCTTTGCCGCCAGGAAATCCGTGCCGGTCTGGGGTCTGTTCCCCATCCACCGCCAGGGCTGGCAACTTCTCGCCGATGCCGATCATCTCGACGTGCCGCAGGTGCTGCGCGACGTGGCCTCGGAGCTCGTCGGCGCGGCGGCCGTCGTACTGCGCCAGGCAGAGCTGGAAAGGCTGGCGGACCATTTCGGCTATGTCATCGTGGAACCACCGAAACCTTGATATCCGTCTGCCCGGGGGGAACAATCATGCGGCGTCTCATCTTCGTACACGGCATCAACAACCAGGACCTCACCAAGGCGCAGATCGAGACCAGCTGGTCCAAGTCGTTTCGTGACACGCTCGGCAGGCTTGCGGATGCCTGGTGGGATGATGTCGAGATACGCACCGCCTACTATGCGGACGTTCTCTACAAGGAGGAGCAGTCGTGGGAGAGCGGCGCGCAGGCCGTCGCGGCGATGGCTGTCGGGGGTCCCGACAGCGACTATGCGCCGAATGACCTGGCGGCGCTCTATCTCGAACTGCAGCGCGCGCATGGCATCACCGACGCACAGGTCGAAGCTGAACTCCGGCCGGGCGAACAGGCGCAGGCCAACCGTATGGCGGCCGGCATCCACAAGAGCTGGCTCAAGGCCATCACCCGCGCCCTCGAAAAGGTCATCCCCGGGGCAGCCGGCGGGCTGGCCGAGAAGTTCCTGCGGCAGGCCGCGACCTACCTCAACAAGCCAGGTGTCTACGACAAGATCAACACGCTGGTGCGCGGCCAGGTCTTCGACAACTTGGTCGAGCCGCAACGCACCGTCATCGTCAGCCATTCGCTCGGCACAATCGTTAGCTATGTGCTGCTACGCCAGATGCCGGACGCCCCGCAACTGCCGCTGTTCGTAACGCTCGGCTCGCCGCTCGGTATCCGTATTGTGCGCGATCGCATCCAGCCGCCCTACATCACCCCGCCCATCGCTTCGATATGGCTGAACGGCAGCGACAAGGAGGATTTCGTCGCGCTGCAACCCGGGCTCACCGCCGATACGTTCGGTAAGGCGAAGGTCACCAACATCGCCACGCTCGACAATGGCTACGAGGACGCGCATTCGATCGAGAAATACCTCGCGCAGCCGGCGATCGCGCTGGCCATCGGCCAGGCATTGGTATGATCGATCCGATGGCGGGACCAGACGGCCGCGGCTTCCGCATCATCATGGATGTAGCCGAAGCGTCGGCCAACTCGCGCCATCGGCGTCGACCGCATCCTGTCGCTTGCCGTCGAACGTGATCGCCTGACGAAGCAAAGCCGCCGATGGGCATGTCATCGGCGGCGGCGCCGCGCGCTTTCTGGAGCTGCCTTACTGATTGATCTCCGGCTCGACCAGCTTTGCCAGGTTCCGCAGCGATTCCTGCCAGCCGAGATAGCAGGCCTCGACCGGGATGACGTCGGGGATGCCGGCCTGGGTGATGTCGATTTCGGTGCCGACCGAGACTTTTTTCAGGATCACGGTGACCTGGATCTCGCCAGGCAGGTTGGGGTCGTCGAACCTGTCGGTGTAGCGCAGGCGCTCGCCGGGAACGAGTTCGAGATACTCGCCGCCGAAGGCGTGGCTGCCGCCGGTGGTGAAGTTGCGGAAGGACATTTTGAACGTGCCGCCGACCTTGGCCTCGAACTGATGGACCGTGCAGGTGAAGCCGTTCGGCGGAAGCCACTTCGCCAGCGCGTCGGCTTCGACGAAGGCGCGATAGACCTTTTCGGGGCTGGTGGTGAGAACGCGGTGCAAACGTACGGTACCGGGCATATCCTGTCCTTTCATGATGCCTGTTCGATGTCCCAAGGACGAACGGGGCTTGACCGATCCGACACGGGCTCGCAAATTTTCGAGAACCGGTCGCGGACCCAGCCTATCTCTGCATGTCGTTGTCGCAAAACCGCTGCACGCTTTTGGACGACATGCACTGGCGTAGGCCAATTCGGCCTGATTTGGGACTCGATGTTGCGGCGGCTGGACCAATCGTCGCAAATGACGAACCCGATAGCCATTATGAGGAGAGTGTTTATAACGGTCGCTGAAATCGCGATATCCAAGGGGAGACGATGCGCTACATACGTCCGCTTTCAATCGAAGATGCCGTCGGCCAATTGGCCGGATCGGCTGGCACGGCAGCCATTCTGGCCGGAGGCAGCGACCTCTTGGTGAGGATGAAGGGGGGCTTTGTCGAGCCCGACCTGATCGTCGACATCAAGTCGATCGCCGGCTTGAGCGACATCCGCGAAACCGCGGACGGCTTCAGCATCGGTGCTGCCGTTCCCTGCGCCGTGCTGGGCGAGAACGCCGCCCTGAAAAAGGCGTGGCCCGGCGTCGTCGAGGCGGCCAAGCTGATCGGCTCGAAGCAGGTGCAGGGACGCTGCACCATCACGGGCAATCTCTGCAATGCTTCGCCGGCCGCCGACAGCGTGCCGGCGCTGGTGGCCGCGGGCGCCAAAGCGGTGATCGCCGGCCCTTCGGGCAAGCGCACCATTGCCGTCGAGGCCGTGCCGACCGGGCCGGGCAAGACCTCGCTCGCCAAGGGCGAGATCATCGAGGCGATCCTGCTCGACAGCCAAGCGCCGCGTTCGGGCGATGCCTATCTGCGCTTCATTCCGCGCACCGAGATGGACATTGCCGTGGTCAGCGCCGGGGTGAACCTGACGATCGACGAGCATGGCGTCGTCACGGCGGCCCGCGTGGCGCTGGGCGCGGCGGCACCGACGGTGCTGCTGGTGGAAGAGGCCGCCGAGGC
Source organism: Mesorhizobium sp. WSM4312 (assembly GCF_002294875.1). Classification (NCBI taxonomy): domain Bacteria; kingdom Pseudomonadati; phylum Pseudomonadota; class Alphaproteobacteria; order Hyphomicrobiales; family Phyllobacteriaceae; genus Mesorhizobium; species Mesorhizobium sp. WSM4312. Next base: position 118,930 of record NZ_NSFU01000019.1, read on the forward strand.
GCTTATCGGCAGGAAGCTGGACGAGGCCGCGCTCGAGCGGCTCGCCAAAGTCTGCGCCGGCGCCTGCCGCCCGATCGACGACAAGCGCGGTACCATCGAATTCAGACGGAAGGTCGCGGGCGTGCTGGCCAGGAGAGCCGCAACGACCGCCTATGCACGTGCAGGAGGCAAATAATGGCTGGCATCGCAGTCTCGACGACAATCAACGGCGACACGATTGAATATCTCTGCCAGCCTGACGAGACGCTGCTCGACGTGCTGCGCGACCGGCTCGGCCTGACCGGCGCCAAGGAAGGCTGCGGCACCGGCGACTGCGGCGCCTGCAGCATCATCCTCGACAACCGGCTGGTCTGCTCGTGCCTGGTGCTCGGCGCCGAGGCCGAAGGCCGGCGCATCGAGACCGTCGAAGGCATGGCGCATGGCGACCAGCTGCACACGCTGCAGCAGAAATTCCTCGAGCATGCCGCCCTGCAATGCGGCATCTGCACGCCTGGCTTCCTGATCGCCGCCAAGGATCTCCTGGCCAAGAACCCCGACCCGAGCGAGGAGGAGATCCGCTTCGGTCTGGCCGGGAACCTGTGCCGCTGCACCGGCTATGACAAGATCGTGCGCGCCGTCCAGGACGCCGCAATTGTGATGAAGGGAGCCTGAAGATGAATTTCGATCCGCGTTTTTCCGGGCGTAAATTCGCATCCGTCGGCACGCGCCCCATCCGCCCCGACGGCGTCGACAAGGTGACGGGCCGCGCCCGCTACGGCGCCGACTTCAACATGGCCGGCCAGCTGGTCGGCCGGGTGCTGCGCAGCCCGCATGCACACGCGATCATCCGCAAGATCGACATTTCGAAGGCGGAAAAGCTGAGCGGCGTGAAGGCGGTGATCACGGCGAAAGACCTGCCCGACCTCACCGATGGCGATGCCGCCATGTACGACATCCTCGACAATTGCATGGCGCGCAGCAAGGCGCTCTATGACGGCCATGCGGTGGCCGCGGTCGCCGCGATAGATGCCCGCACGGCCAGGCAGGCGCTGAAGCTGATCGAAGTCGAATACGAGATCCTGCCGCATGTCACCGATGTCGACGAGGCGATGCAGCACCACGCCCCGCTGATCAACGACACGATCTTCACCGAAGGGCTGGAGGAAAAGCCGGCAAAACCCTCCAACGTCACCAAGCGCAGCCAGTTCGGCCATGGCGACGTCCACCAGGGTTTCGGCCAGGCCGACTTCATCGTCGAGCGCTCCTTCAAGACCGAGCAGACGCACCAGGGCTATATCGAGCCGCATGCCTGCGTGGCGAGCGTCTCGTCCGACGGCACCGCTGACCTGTGGGTGTGCACGCAGGGCCATTTCGTCTATCGCCAGCACTGCGCCCAACTGCTCGGCATGGAAGCCTCGAAGCTGCGCGTCACCTCGTCGGAGATCGGCGGCGGCTTCGGCGGCAAGACCCATGTCTGGGCCGAGCCGGTGGCGCTTGCCTTGTCCCGCAAGGCCGGACGGCCGGTGAAGCTGGTGATGACCCGCGACGAGGTCTTTCGCGCCTCAGGGCCGACCAGCGCGACCTCGATCGACGTCAAGATCGGCGCCCGCAAGGATGGCACCATCACCGCCGCCGAAGCGACGCTGCGCTACAGCGCCGGCCCCTATGCCGGCTCCTGGGCCGAAATCGGCGCCATGACGGCGTTCGCCTGCTACAAGCTCGATAACGTCAAGACGGTCGGCTACGAAGTGCTGGTCAACCGCCCCAAGACCGCGGCCTATCGCGCGCCGTCGGCGCCCATGGCGGCCTTCGCGGTGGAAAGTGCCGTCGACGAGCTCGCCAAGGAGCTCGGCATGGACCCGGTCGACTTCCGCATCAAGAACGCCGCGCAGGAAGGCACGCGCTCGTCCTACGGCCCGGTCTACGGGCCGATCGGCATCGGCCCGACGCTGGAAGCGGTGAAGAACCATCCGCACATGAAGGCGCCGCTCAGGAAAAACCAGGGCAGGGGCATGGCCTGCGGCTTCTGGTTCAATTTCGGCGGCCAGACCTGCACCGACCTCAACATCGGCATGGACGGCTCGGTGTCGCTGGCCGTCGGCACGGTCGACGTGGGTGGGTCGCGCGCCTCGCTGTCGCTGGTGGCGGCGGAGGAGCTTGGCATCGCCTATGAGCACGTCAAGGCCATCGTCGCCGACACCTCATCCCTCGGCTACAACGACATGACCGACGGCAGCCGCGGCACCTTCTCCTCCTCCATGGCGACCATCTCGGCCGCCCGCAACGCGATCAAGATCCTGCGCGAGCGCGCCGCGCAGATGTGGGACATTTCCGTCGACGACGTGGTCTGGGAACAGGGCCACGCGGTCGCCAAGGGCGAGAAGCACGACAATCTCGGCAAACTGTCGCTGAAGGAGATCGCGGCCGAATCCGGCAAGACCGGCGGGCCGATCGCCGGCCACAGCGAGCTCGTCGCCGACGGCGCCGGCGTCTCCTTCGCCACCCATATATGCGACATCGAGGTCGACCCAGAGACCGGCTCGACCCGGGTGATCCGCTACACGGTGGTGCAGGACGCCGGCAAGGCGGTGCACCCGACCTATGTCGAGGGCCAGTACCAGGGCGGTGCCGCGCAAGGCATCGGCTGGGCGCTCAACGAGGAGTATATTTACGGCAAGGACGGAAGGCTGCAGAACGCCGGCTTCCTCGACTACCGCATCCCGGTGTGCTCCGACCTGCCGATGATCGACACGCAGATCCTGGAAATCCCCAACCCCAACCACCCCTATGGCGTGCGCGGCGTCGGCGAAACCTCGATCGTGCCGCCGCTGGCGGCGATCGCCAACGCGGTGTCGAACGCGGCCGGCGTGCGCATGACCCACATCCCGATGTCGCCGCCACGCATCCTGGCGGCCATCGAGGCGGAACGGGGAGAGTAGGGCGAAGGCTGGCGAATGGTTGAAGTCACCCTTTGGGGCGCGCTCGGCCAGCTCGCCGGCGGCAAGAGCAAGGTCGAGGTCGAGGCCAAGGACATCAGGGAACTGTTCAGGAAACTGGCTGAACAGTATCCCGGGTTCGAGCCATGGATCGATCGCGGCATTGCGGTTGCGATTGATGGGGTGATTTACCGGGATACGTGGGGGAAGACGCTGCCGCCGGGGGCGGAGATTTTTCTGCTGCCGAGGTTGGCGGGTGGGTGAAGGGGGGCAAGCGCCTCTCCAACGTTAACACCAAGCTCTCGAACGTCTAGAGGGGCCGAAAACGGACTGACGGCTTTCAGGGTGCCAAAATTGCTAACCTGCCGTTATCTGACGGAAGGAGGTCCCAGACTGCAATGTTGCGCGATTTTGCATAACCCAAACGCTAACATCAAGATTGCCTATGATGTGTTCGAATGGGAACAAAACTTTCGCATCAACATATGGATCCCCGGTGACGCGTTATTTTCGCAATCCCCTATAGCGGTGCATAAGAGAATTAGATGCATTGCTCTTGTTATAATACTCTTATAGAACATAGAAAGAACGGTTGCGAGTTAGCTGGTATTCGAAACTAGCTCAGGTAGCGATTGCAATTGGTGAGATTTCGTTGTTCGGCGGGGGAGTCGCAGACAAATTCGGCAATATCTATGAGGCGCTGTGGGCTGTCCGACAGCTACTTGCCGTCTTTCGTGCTGATTCGCGTTCGATCCGCCTCGAAGGCATTAGCTCAGCATTCAGAGGCTTTGAGTTCGCCATCGATCACGGAGACTATACGTCCTGGCATCAGACAAAGATCAACTCACCTGGACAGAACTGGACTATTCGGGCGCTTGAGCAAGAGGGCGTTCTTTCGGCTTTCGCTTCAAGGCTCCGCGCCAATAGTCAAGACCGCTGTGTGTTTGTATCGCAGAGTCCGGCTGTCGATCTGGTTGGCCTTGCGGACAAGGCCGCGTATGCAAGCGACTTTTCCGACTTTGACGAGGCTCTGCCGGACACTTCACGAGAGAAATTCAAAAGTTTCCACACCACTGTTGGGATCGCACGTGAGACCGCGTTCGATTGGCTTCGCCGATGCGACTTTCTCACGATCCCCCAACAGGAAATCACCAGCACCATCGAAGCATTCGGAGCTCTTTTGTTCCAAGGTGCAGCGACCGCCGTATACCCGGCCCTTCGCACATACCTCGAAGAACGGATGAACAGAGACCTCTCGACTGAGATCATCCGCGAAGAGATACGGGACGCGGCCAACCTGCGGATCAAGGATTGGTTACTCGACCCGACGTTGCGTCAACGAATAGAGGCTGAAACCCGATGCCTACTTGGAGACATACACCCCGTTTGGCGCGGCAGGTCACGTCGTTACCCGAATGCTGCCCGAGGAGATTGTGTCTCTGCTGCGGGACGAGAGCGGCCCTCGTGTGATCCTGCTCAGCGGTGTCGCAGGATCTGGCAAGTCTGGCGTTGTTCGCGATGTTTTAGACAGGCTGACAACCGAAGGCACACTGCATCTAGCCCTGCGCATCGACCAACATCTACAATGCAAGACGTCCGCCGATTTAGGCGAAAGCCTATTCGGTCGGAGCGAAAGTCCGACAACGATGCTGAAAGGGCTTGCGCCCGACGACACGACGGTTCTGCTCATCGATCAAATCGACGCCGTGAGCGAAGTGTCCGGAAGAAACGGCGCGACCAAGAATGCTATTTTGCGAATGCTCGACGAGGCGCAGCGCTACGCAACTGTACGAGTGGTGTTGATCTGCCGCTCATTCGACATTGAAAGCGATGAGCGTATCAAACAGCTTCGGCAAGCTGATGGTGTCGTTCAGATCGATGTACCGCTTCTCGATTGGGCTGCCGAGGTCGTGCCGGTAATTGCCGCCTTGGGTGTCTCGCCAGACGCTCTTGATGCTACCCAAAAGGCACTTCTGTGTTTGCCGCTGAATCTGGCTGTCTTCGCGGACATCGCGAGTGACGGTGACACGCAGTTTGCCAGCCGCAACGATCTCTTTGCCAAACTTCTGCAGCGCAAAGAACGACTCATCGCCACTAACCGCGATCAGGCCAGTTGGTCATTGATGGCAGCGTTGACTGAGCTCGCCCATTGGATGAGCGATCGGCAGCGTTTGGACGCGCCCTTCAGCGTGTTGGATGGTTTCCCGCGTTGCGTGGACATCTTAGCATCCGAACACCTCATCGTCCGTTCTCGCGGCACGGTCAATTTCTTCCACGAGAGCTTCTTTGACTACATATTTGCCCGAGCCTTTGCCGCACGAACGCAGACGCTCGTTGAGCTTCTTACGTCGACCGAGCAGCATCTTTTTCGGCGGACGCAAGTGCGCCAGATTCTCGAAAGCTTGCGGCAGAGCGATCCATTTCGCTATCTTCGTGAACTGAAGCAAGTCATCACGACCAGTGATATTCGGTTTCATATCAAGATTGCTGTGGTGCAATGGCTTGCGGCATTGTCGGCGCCGACCGAGCAAGAGCGTGACATCGTGCTGGCGATGGATGTCTCCGACCAACCCTTTTCGGTGCCGGTTCGCACCGCCTTTCAGGGGTCTGCGGGTTGGTTCGACGTACTGCATCCCACTGGTTGGATTGCGGCTCAGCTTGCCAGCGCCATTGAGGCGCGAAAGCGCGCTGTGCTGTGGTGGCTTGGCAATATCGCTGGCACACGAGCGCAACCCATCGCGCAAATACTCGATACGTGGTGGGACGGCGACGGCGCCAGAGGGGCAGAGTTGCTGAACTGGTTTGGCTACGTGCGCCGCCAAGGCCCCGATCAGGCATTGATCGATCTTTGCCAGCGGGTCATCCAAGCGCGGCCACCTGGGCTCTTCGATTCCAAAGGCAACTTTCGCCGTGAGCTACTTATCGCCACATGGGCCGGTGGCGAAAGCAATGCCGGAGCTGCCGCGATCTTGAAGGCATACTTCGACGCCTGGTTTGACGAGTATCCCGACGTCAATCCATTCGAGCGTGAAGAGATACGGGACGTTGACTTGCATTCTTTGGGCGAGCTCGGGAAAAAGGCACCCCTCGCACTTCTGGATGGATCAATCGACGCGCTGGCGCGGGCGTTCGGAATCATCGCGAACAAGATCAAGGCCGGCGGATTCGACTATTCCTTCAGTCATCGCGCTTACAGGGGGCACAATTCCGGGAGCGATAAGTATCTTGAGTTCATCCGCGCCGCCTTGAGAAAGGTCGCAGCTCAGGATCCAAACGAAGCGCGGCGAATACTCCATCGGCTTGATCCACAGAGCCATGAAGCCGCTGCGCACCTTTATCTCGAAACGATAACGGCGAACCCCAAGCCGCTGGCAGGGGAATTGTTACCTCTCTTGAGTGTGCCGACAATTTTCCATGCTGGATGGATCGGCGCCGGTTGGCGCTCGTTCGCCGACGCAGCGAAGGCAGCGATGCCTTATCTGGATGAAGCAAGTCTCATGGCAGTGGAGAATGCCATCCTGTCTCACCGACCGGAACTGGACTACGCTGTCAGATCGGCGAAGCAACTTAAGGCAGGAGACAAAGACGCATTGGCATGGAAAACGCCCAAGCGCGTCGTTGGGCAACTTGCGATTAGTGGGCAGGTGGAGTTCTGCATCCTTGAAACGATTGGACGCGATTTGCTCAGCTCGCGTGCAAGTCGCCGTCTCGACGAACTGCAGCGTAAGTTTCGCACACGGGAGGTGCAACAGCCCACGAATGTGCGACCGTACAGTGTCGAGTCGCCAATCGACAAAGACAGCGCGGCCCTTATGACCGACGAGCAATGGCTCTCGGCATTGCAGGCTCATAATGAGGACAATGAGCGTCACTACGGCAATGGCTCAGCAACAGGCGGGGCACTGCAGCTTGCTCAGGTGTTGCAACAGCTCACGAAAGAGCATCCTGAGCGATTTGCGCGACTTCAACTACTCATTCCTGGCAATGCCAACCAAGCCTTCATCCGCCAACTATTGTGGGGGTTGGCGGAGGCCGAAACGGTGGAGTTGGAGCCGTTGGAGGCGTCGGTGATTGACGCGCATGCCCGCGAGGGCAGGCCTTTTGGAGAAGGCGTCGTCCGGCTAATTGGGAAGCATCCCGAGCTGGGTCGTTCTCAAACCTGCTGGGACATTTTGGTCTGGCACATCGCGAACGGTGATGCATCCGACAGCGAAGAAATCGACATAGACCATACCGAACGGGAAACGGTATCGATCGACATGTTGCTCGATCAAGCTGGAAAATTATACATTCGTGGGTTGAACGGCACTCGGGGATGGGCGCTAGAGGCTCTTGCAGCCATACTTTGGCATATTCCTGAGCGCCGGGCTGACTCATGGCCGCTGTTGGCGGATCGAATAAAAGCCGAGCCAAAAATAAGCATACGCTGTTGCATCCCTAACCCTATCACTCCGATGTTCAATGAGGACAAGGTTCGGTGCGCCGCCTTGCTCGAGACACTGGCAGAAGGTGGCGGCGGCGTGCAGCGATCGAGACTCGCAGCAGCAGCAATCGATAGGCTGAACTTCCCTCCTCTATGGGTACACTTGAGCGCGCGCAGGCTACTAACCTCTGCGGGCCAGCGGCTCGCGCGCGGATCGGTGGAGCGTCAAACCTCTCATTCTGAATGGTTGTCTCCACTCATCACTCACTCAGCCACGAACCTTCTTCCGTACATTGTCCATCAGGTTCCTACTGTTGGACGGCGGCTGTTGTCAAAATTGCTCAGCTACGGAAATCCGAACATGCGCCTTGTCGCGACCTGGCACGTCATTTGCGCGAGCTACAACGACGCCGATTATGTTGCTCTCGCCGACACGTTGGAGAACGCGTCGTTGGACGCAAGGCGGCTTGCAGCCGACATCGCGTCCCACTCTATTCTACATGATACATTCCGAGACAGAGCGGCACGGAATCTCCGCCGATACTTTGACGACGACGATAAGAGTGTGCGCAATGAGGCTGCAGGCCTATTTCGTGAGATTCCAGCCGATCAGTTCTTTGCGTTTATTGACCTTGCCAAGGTCTTTGTGGCAAGCAAGGCGTTTGAGACCAACTCCTTCGCGCTCCTACATGCACTGGAGAATGCTACATGCAACGTCTCTGGTTTGGTCATCGCGGCTGCAGAACGAGTCTTACGCGAATTGAGCGCTGACAGGGACGCTGCAAACCGCAGAGACATGGACATCCATCAAATCAACGACCTCATCAAAAACGAGTATGCGAGTTCAGAGGATGATCCTGCCCTGAGAAAGCGGTTGCTTGATGTGATCGACCAGATGCTGATGCTTGAGCTTTACGGCGTCGATGAAATCACCAGGACGCACGAACGGTAACGGCAATCCCTTCGAAAAACCCGCCGTTGCCTTTTCCTGGCGGAAATCTACGCAAAGCAGCCATGGAATAGGTTGGCGAAAGTCGACTACCGGTCCGCCCACCTCACCGCAAAACATCTGCCTCATGTAGGGGCGCCATGATCGCGGCAATGCCCTCTTCGATCTCGCGTCTGTTCGCCAGCATCGCATTGCCCACGACGCCAGCGAAGCGCGAATCCCGGTCGCGAACTTCGGTCCGACGCAATCCGTACCGAACCCGTTCCCTCCCTCGCCCTAAGCCCCAACCACCCC